>CAZBOX010000085.1:0-21381 GCA_964493595.1 uncultured Candidatus Obscuribacterales bacterium
TTGTCTGGCTCGGATTGCCGGCTTTTGCGGCAAGAGCGAAGCCAGATGGGCTGGCAGCGGCGCTGAGCCCAAATAGAATGGCGGCAAGAAGAGCGCCTGATTTCTGCGGGACTTTCGCAGGTCTTTTCGTGCTGTATTGCATAGGTCTAGGTGAAATCGCCAATTGGGGGCACTTTGCTGACAGGCTTTCGTTTTTTTGATAAATCGCATACTTCTAACAATGCGACGGGCATATTTTTAAATACGTAATCGGCGGCAAAAAAGTTCAATTCTTCGCTACGAATTAATCTGCCGCTCCCGAAACCCTCCCGGACACTCTTCTAATAACTTAGGATCAAGACTTTTCAACGGTCTTGCGTGCTAGGATCGAAAAATCAGAGCATATTTTTTGCGGCATCCATCTGGCGTCTTCCTCCCTGTATGTATCTACAGAGGATGGCTTCATAAAGGAGCATACTGTTATGCAGACCACAGAGCGCGCGGCAGCAGCAAAGAACACTATTATCGAACTGAAGCCAATCGGTGATGAGCATCGAAATTGGCTGGACCGGAAGATGAAGGAAATCTGGAGTGGGCGTTTCGTAGTCACCCGTGGCGTAACTTACGAACCGGCGAAGTTGCCGGGATTCATTGCCTACGAGAATGGCAATCCGGTCGGCGTGGCAACATATCATATTCACGATGCCGAGTGCGAGCTCATCACTCTGGATGCGCTGTCACAGTGGCATGGTGTCGGCACGGCACTGATTGAAGCAGTGGAAGAGGAAGCTCGCAAGCAAGCTTGCAGCCGGATGTGGATGATCACCACCAACGATAATATAGACGGACTGAGATTCTATCAGCGGCGCGGATATGTTATGTGTGCAGTACACATCAACGCTATCGACCAGAGCCGCAAGATCAAGCCGACAATTCCTCTTGTCGGCAACTATGGAATTGAGATCAGAGACGAAATCGAACTGGAAAAATATTTGTGGTGCTGGATCGGCTGGTAGTCTTTTGCCATGCACCATATTTGATGTCACAGGACCGCAAGTCCGTGCGATGTCGCTGCAGCTCGGCAATATACGGTAAAAACGGCTCAATCAGTCTTATAAACTGTTAGAAAAGCAACATTCAAGGCTTTTTGCGTTGTCGCCGAAGTAGAATGTCGGTCTTTTCAGTGCTTTGGGCACATTTCTATTGAACATTCGTCAACAAGTTCATCTATACACTAAGAAACGATGTTTCGCTTTGGGCTGCTGATGTTCGAAAGAGTGACTAAATCCCTTATTCTTGGAATGTACCTGTGCTTGTTTATCGGGCTCGTGGTATGGCATATGCCGGTCGGGGCCGGGGAAGAGAAGCCCCAGACCAATGATGGCTTTGAAAGACCCTATGGTTATTTCACGCCCTTCATTCTTGAGGCTGTCAAAGCCAATGAAGATCAAAAGAAGAAGATAACCGCTATCGTTGAAGAGCTCCGTCCGACGATCGAGCCCCTGCGCAAGAAATTCAAGGAGAAACAGACTGTCTTCTTGTCTGGAATGGCGACAGGTGCTACTGCCGAAGATCTCCTTTGTGCTCAAAGAGAGTTGGGGCAAATTCGAGGCGAAATCAACGACCAGTATTTGCTCATGCGCTTGCGCGTGCGCAAGCTGCTGCAACCCGCTCAACAAGAGCTCTATGATGATTTCCTTGCCAAACAAGGCTGGGTAAAAAAGCCTAAAAAATAGAACGAAGGCTCAGCGTCTGGAGGTCTTGCGGCTCTGCTTGAGGGCTGACTTCTGTAACAACGCCAGTCTTTGTACGTACATATCGGTGGCTTTTTCAGCATCGTCAGCAAGAGCCATTCCCCGCAGAATTTCATCTATGTCAGGTGCTTTCGGGGTTATCTTAAAAGGCCTTCCCACTACGGCTGTGGCTCCGTAATTCTGGTGTCCGAAAAGATTGCGAAATTTCTCGAAGCCTGCGGACTGAACAACTTTCTGAAAAAGAGTCGATTCCGATGGATCTGTTTTGTAGTGCACTCCGACCGGCACGATCCAGATTGGTTCTTTTCTCTTTCTGGCGCAAAGCTTTGCTATAGCCATAGTGCCCGATTTGAAGTCATGTCTTCGAATTACTTCATCAGGAACCAGCTGTCCCTGTGGAAAAACGACCAGTTGTGCATTCGGACCACCCGAGCAGAGCGCGGTTACTGCCGCTTTGAATGCACGAGTCCTGCCTTCCTGTGTCTCTTCATCGACAGCGATGGCTCCTGTCATTGTGGCTATCCAGCCCCGGTATCCTTCTACTTCGGTGGTGCGAATCAAGTAATACATCGGAGAAATTCCGATAAGTGCGGAGACAATCGATGCATCTCCGGCGTCGATATGAAAAGGAGCAATGATCCTGGGACCGTTCCTGGGTAGGCGTTCTTTGCCCAGTATTTTTATGGGTCCAACTTCTATAAAGCCGAGTGTAGCGCAGACGAATCGGCACAGAAGATTGGTGAGAAAATATGGCTCGGGCGGAACATATCCCCCTTCTCTTACTTTCAAGACTTGCTCGGACCAAAATTGGTGGCGGCCGCGAGCGGCGCTGGCAATGAGCCATATCGAAATGGCCAAACAGATGTAGATCAGGAGATCCGCTTGCATGTTATTTCGAGTGTGCCACCATTGACGGTGCGGAGGCTAAACAAAAAGAGCACAACTGCCTGCTTAGAAAGTAATAGCATGAACTCCATTGCCGCCGCGCTTTTCAATCATCTCGGCGGCCCCGTCTGCTTGCATGATTATCTCTTCGGCAGGCAGTGTTTCGCCGGCGGAAGTGCAAATTCCCAGGCTTACAGTGAATGTCACTTTGTGCCACATATGGTCGAGACAGGTTCCTTCAATAGCTGCTCTTATACGTTCGGCGAATTGCTGCGCATGTTCTGCCGGGGTTTCCGGCAAAACGATGATAAAACGCTCGTTCAGGTATCGACCAAGTAAATCGACATCGCGGCGGATGATTGCAGCAAAGCGTTGACTTCCAGCCAGGAGGACCTCATTTTGCACCATTTCTGCAAAATTGCCGAATCGCTGTGGCAGAGTGGCAAAATCATCAATGGAAACAATGATGACCGATGTCGTGTGACCGTAGCGAGCTGCGCGCTTCACTTCCGAGCGCAGTCTATTGAGGACATAGCGGAATTTAAGAACAGGCAATACTGGATCGTGCAGGGCGCGTTTTTCCATGTCCTCGTCAGACATATTCTGGCACTGGCACGGTCTGACGCCCGACTGCGACATAGCCGAATACTGCCCGGCTGCTACTTGAGTCGGGTGTGTGCCTGTTTGTGAAACCAGCTGCTGCGCATTTTGCGCCTGTTTTGCTTTCACCAGTTCGAGGGCGCGCTGGGCCGCCTCAGCGTTGCCGTGCAAAGTATTGCGCACATTCGAGACGCCCCGGTGAAAAAAATTGTCTTTGATGACCCATTCCTGGTGTTCGTCTTTATTGGATGCCATAATCTTCGATCTTGCTTTCAAACCCAAATAACCACAAGCAACCCCCCGGTTGCCCCCTTCTATATACCCATTTAGGGTGACAAATCCTCTTTTTTGGGCATAGGTCAGTATCTTCAATAACTGTTCCTATAAATTCAGCCGGGCACGGCTCTGAGGATGAGCTCCTCTGCCTGCCCGACCTGAGTTTTAGGTTGCAGTTAATGGAAACGCCGCAAGCGGTCTGCTTTTATCTGACCAGGGTGGCTGTTTTTTCGCGCTTTCTGTGACGTCTTGAAGGAGCCCTTCCGGAGCCTACCGGAGTCACCGGTACAGCGTGCAGAGTCTCATTGGCAATAGACTCATTAATTGTCCCGACAAGGCCGATCTTCTGCAGAGCCTTAAGAACGAGAAAAGAAGGGTCTATTTCCCAAGGTTTGATGCCCATACGGCTGGAGCCGGGAACTGCATGGTGATTGTTGTGCCAGCCGTCTCCGACGCAAATAATGGCCATCAGCCAGTTATTCATGCTGTCGTCTTTGATGTTGAAATTCTTGTAGCCCCACTGAGGCATGTGGCAGATGATGTTCAGAATAAGAGGGCTATTCAGGGCAAGTACGCCGGCGAGCAAACTTGCTCCCGCTACGACCGGACCGAATGCGGCCCAGAGAATGACGCGGAATAGCAGGCTGCTGAAAACGTTGATTGCATAACCCAATTTCCAGTCGGCGCCCGATTCCAGCAATCTGTACAGCGGGTCTTTGAGAAGGTCTTTGCTCTGGACGCGCGGATTGATGTGCTCCGGATAGTGCCATTCGCGATAGAAGGCATATGAAGAAAAGATGCCATTTCTGGGCGTATGCGGGTCGAGCGGCTGGTCTGAATAACGGTGATGGGCGCGATGAATAGTCGCCCACCAGACCGGAGAGCCGTGGAAGGCGAAATAAGCGCCGAAGACGAAGAAATATTCGACCGCTTTCGGGCAGGTGAAAGCGCGATGTGACAGCAGTCTGTGCAGGCCAATTGTGACGCCGAAAATGTGCCACAGATAGAAGACGAGCGTCAGCCCACAAAAGGAGACTACAGGTTCCAAATGCCCTACCTCGTTAAGCTCAGGGAGTATTCAAGTCTGAGCCGAGGTTGGTAGCCAGACGAGCGGTTAATCAGTTCCCTAGTTCCTGGAAACCGCTTCAAAAAAGTATAGTCTGATAGGTATATCTATAGTGATTCGTGAAGAAATAATTGCGCTCTGTGAGCGTAATATCATCTGCGCACAAAATTTATGCGCTACGTCTCATAGAAGCCAATAAAGCACCCTTCAAACCGACCTATTGCCAGCATACAGGATGCCAGGATAAATTGCCAGTGAAATGGACCGGAAAGTGGCACTACATTTGGTATCACTTGTCCGCAGAGTATTGCTCAGCCCTGATCGGCAAAGCTAACTTTAAATCCGCACCTGTCTTGAAATGCGAAGTATTTATTACGTGCTGCTTGGCAGGCTTGAGTCTTGCCAGGTTCACAGGGTGGCATTTTTGAGTGTTTTTCTCTCTGAGCGGCTGTTTTGCCTTTTGCTATTGTGGCAATACTAGATTATGTCCGCTTCATAAATTCTTGTTTTGCCTTCCTGAGCGCCGATGCATACACGTAAAACCAACAATTCATCGAAAGTCTCGGCTTTATCGTATGGCTTGGGACTGGCCCTTTTGCAAACCCTTATTCAGGCGGGCGGCGTTTTCGCCCTTGATGGCGGCGTCGAGCAGGATACGCTGAAAGGCAAAGCTGAGCAGCAAAGCCTGTCCGGCAGTGCCATCGAGCAGATTTTACATGGGGATGTCGAGCAACGCATGCTGCAAGGGGGCGCTCAGCAGCAAGTCTTGAGTGGCGGTACCCAACAGACGGTTTTGCAGGGTGGCACTTCTACACGCCTTCTGAACGGCTCTATCAAAGATGAGGCTGCGCTGAATCCGTCGCTCATTCTTCTGCCGGGCGCCAGTGACAAGAATCGCGGACTAAACGGGGGCATCAACGGTCAGCAGCCGATGGCCGGACAGGTCAACCAATTTGCCGGTAATCAGCATTTCTTCCCCGGGCAAGCCAGCCCCAGCCCTTTCGGCAGACCGGGCGCGCCGCTCAATGCCGCTGCTGGTTGGGCAACCCATCCGATTCCGCCCATTTCCAGCTACACATTGACGCCGAGAAACGGCGTCATGACTTTTGATCCCAGCTATTCGGTCACTCCAGGCTCGACCGTCAGGGGCGTTACCGAAATAGCACCTCGATATCAGTCACGGCAATGGGAAACACGCAAGGGTGTCACGTCTTATGTGCCGGGTTACGAAGTGTCGAGAGCAGAAAGCGAGCAGTCCGGATTCAAGGTTCAGATGTTTGGACCGGGAATGGGGTTGCGCGGAGGGCCGATAACCGGTGGAGTCGGCTTCAAATTGACCGGGGATCCTGTGACCAAAGATGGCGTCACCTCTTATGCGCCCGGCTACGAGGTAAAAAAGGTCACCGAAAAACGAGGCTCCGTGTCCGACTATACTCCCGGCGGTCTTCTCACCCATACTCAGTCTCGTAGTGGCGTTGTCACTTATGCTCCGGGATACGAAGTTTCAATCATGGTGCCCGGCTATAGAAAAGAAACTCTGGGCGGTCAGTATTCGGCGCCGACGAACACCGGGCTTCTTGCCAGCGCCGGTAAACTTACGACCGGCGGAGGAGAATTTGCCGAGCCTGTGGTTGCACAGGAAACACCGATGCGCGCAGATGCACTGCTTTTGCCATCGCTTAATGCGACAGTTGCCCCTACCTGGAACGACTGGTATCACCGTGTCGCCGGCGCAATTTATGCTCGCTGGCAGAGTGTCGACGTTGGACCTGGTGTCGCT
Organism: uncultured Candidatus Obscuribacterales bacterium; assembly: GCA_964493595.1. GTDB lineage: Bacteria > Cyanobacteriota > Vampirovibrionia > Obscuribacterales > Obscuribacteraceae > QKMZ01. Next base: position 6,341 of record CAZBOX010000085.1, read on the forward strand.
ACTGTGCGAGTCACAGTGACAAAAGATCGCAGTCTGTCCGCTCAGGTGGAAGACTTTCAGCCGGCTGACAGTGTAGAGCGAAATGTCGATGCGGAGACGAATTTCAAACAGTGCGCTCTCAATGCCGTGGAGCTGGTGAAACAGTACGAAATCCCTAAGTTTCCGGAAAATGCTGATTTGCCACGCGTAACCTTCGACCTCGAGATGAAACGAAACGTGGAATCTCGTCCCGGATTCGATGTTGCCGGCAACGGTGCAAAATCAAAGCACTGATCGCCCGATCGGGTGATGGGATCTCAAGTTTTTGTATTTTCAGTCTGTCACCTTTGATTTTATTGCTCGCGCTGGGCAAGTAGATTGGTGTAAGCAGATGGATGTTTTACTATGGAAAATGCTGCGCAAGGAAGCCAGACGCAACGCAAGGCGTGTATTGTCTGCCAGAGAGAATACAGCGGCGAATTGACCAACTGTCCTGTCGATAACGTTGCGCTGACTGTATTGGAAGTGCCGCGTGATCCGATGGTCGGCACACTTTTCTGCGATCGTTTTCAAATCACCGAAGTGCTCGGCGGCGGTGGTATGGGTATGGTCTATCGCGCTACACATCTTATGATGCAGCGTTCTGTGGCGATCAAAATCTTGCACACGAAGATGCTTGGAAATGCAGATGCTCTCAAACGGTTCAAAGTAGAAGCGCATGCCGCCAGCAATTTTTCGCATCCCAATATTCTGAACGTTCATGACTTTGGCGTGTCCAATTCCGGACAGCCTTATATGGTCATGGATTTTCTGGAAGGTATAAATTTGACGGCACTTCTCGATGCTGAGAAGTACGTCCCGCCGGCGCGTGCAATCAACATGTTCTTGCAGATAAGTTCCGCGCTTGCGCATGCGCACTCAAAAGATATCATTCACCGCGATGTGAAACCTTCGAACATCATGCTTGTCGACTTCGAAGGGCGGCGTGATTTTGTAAAGCTCGTCGACTTCGGTATAGCCAAAGTTTTGAATCCATCGACACCAGAAGCTGAAAATTTGACTCGCACCGGTGAGGTCTTTGGAAGCCCGCTCTATATGAGCCCTGAGCAATGCCAGGGAAAGAAGCTTGATGCGCGAGCAGATATCTATTCTCTCGGTGCAGTAATGTACAGGGTGGTCACCGGCAAACCAATTTTTGAGAGCAGCGATCCTCTCGAGACAATGTTCAGGCAGGTCAGCGAGATGCCGGCTGGTTTTGCAAAAGCCTGTCCGGATCTGTCCATACCTGTGAAACTTGAGTCCGTCATTTTTAAGTGCCTGGCAAAAGATCGCGAGCAACGATATCAATCGATGAATGAGTTGCGAGAAGATCTCGAGGCGGCTGCCGCAGAAATAAAAGCACAAACAAAGACGATCGCTTCTGCAAACACGATTGCTTTGGAACCTCAAGAAGATGCCGTAAGTGATTTGAACGCCGGCGGATGGTTGAGTGATCTCAGCGAGAACACAGGTGCTCTGCCGATTGACAGAAGTGTGATCACAGATAATTTGTCCAGTTCTCACGCTGCTCCCCAGCCGGCACCATCTTTTGCCGGGAGTGATAAACGCGACGAGACAATTTCGATTGTCATAAACAAAAAATTGCTGGCTATTGGTGGAGCAGCGCTTTTGGCCGTCCTGGGAATGACAGGACTTTTGTTCATGCGCACGAGCGGGCCTCATGCCGCTCCTCCGGCTGCCTCAACTGCCAGTCCTAAATTTGTGCCTGACAGTCAATTCTCATCTGTATCTCCAATACCGACTATTGAGGGCGCGGGGCTTGCACCGGCAAAATCTGTCGCTGCCAAAAAGTCAGTAACCGCAGTCAATAAGCCGGCGAAGCGCAAGCAGTCACAGAAAAAGTGGCAAGGCAGTTATCCGAGTGCCACGCGAACCGGAATCGGTAATCAATCACCGAGGAACTATTCCTATAATTCCGGTAACTACACCTCACCCGGCTATCAAGCGCCTGGCGCGGCACAACCAGTGCTTCAGCCTGCGCCTGTCGTTGCCGCTCCTCCAATTCAGCAATCGGCCTCTTATGACTCGAGTTCAAAAGCTGAGCAGTATGCCGGGCGTTATGCTTCGCGTTATGCCAATAAGTACGCGGATAGAGGGCTGGACAGGGTAACGAATAGTAAGCCCGGACGCAAATTTAAAGGATTGCTGAATAGAGGCCTTGGGTTGCTAAAGGACATTGCCGACTGACGTCTTTGATTCTCCATCGATTTCTCTTTCTCTCATAAGGCGGGAACCGTAGTCTTCTAGCTGCGTCATTCCAGCGGATGAAGCGGGGAGGAATTACGAATGAGAAAGAATATTTTGGCCTTTGTGGCTGCCAGTTTTGCATTCACCATTCCACTGCACGCACAAGCAGATCAAACCATTATTCAAAGAGACATCACTCAGGGTCCGGCGCAAGTCATGGGAAGCTGGATGGAGCCTGCATATGAGCGTGTGAAGGAAACGACCGACGAGAGTGGTGCAACACATCAGGTTCGTGAGCCGATTATTATGGAGCGGCATGAGAGGGTTGTTGTGCCAATAAGCGAGCAGCGCACGACTACTACGGTTGTGAATGCTCCTCGGGTAGAGAAGCGCGCTGTTTATCGCGCGTCACGTCCAGTAGCTCGAAAAAAGGTCGCTTACAAAAGGCGCTACAGAGCTCCGCGTGTTGCTCATATTCATCGCCGCCCTTCCAACCTGATCGCTGTTAAGACAGTGCGCAAAGTCGAGCAGCCGACGATTATTCAAAGAACCGATCACTATGAGCAAGAGAATCTGATTTACGATCGCCGGCATCCTGCGCTCGACATGTGATGTCGAAAGGATGAGAGCAATCAAGCTGACAATCCGGCTCGTATAATCCAGCAGGGGAGAAGAGTGCGTCTCCCCTGTTGGCTTTTGCGTACAGAAAATTTGGGCGGCCCAGTCATTGTGTTGAAATTGGACGCAAAATTTAGATGCGCAATTTTCGAGTTTGGTTTAGGATGGATTTTGTCGGTCTATAGGTTGTTAGCTGCGTGAGGCAATTATATGCCTGAAGATCCGCCTATTTCCAATTATTTGAACGTTTTGCCGTTTTCCAGTTCGCACATCGCGGACATTTTTGGACAGCGTACTTTTGCCAAGGGATTGGAGTACAAAAGTAAAAAAGCAGTAGTAAATGTCGAAGTCGATTTTGAAAAACGTGTCATTCAAGGCGCGGTGAGAGGCACGCGCGATCTGCCTTATCAAGTGCGCGTCACATGCAACGAGAATGGTTTTATCAACGCAGCTCTTTGCAGTTGCCCGGTAAATTCTTACTGCAAGCATTGTGTCGCACTGGTTCTGGAGGCCGGTTCAATCTTTGGTTTTACCGAGGTGGTGGCGGGACCCAGAGAGTTGCCGCGCAGCGTGCAGCACTGGGTGGATGAAGTAAAGGGCAGCTTGAATGCGAGTTCGAGCCAGACGAAAGAGAAGGTTGCCGGCGGCTCCGTGATTTACATCATCGATAAGTCTCGATTCGGCAATATACCTTCTCTGGTAATTACTCCTTATCTTGTCGGAAAGAAGAATTCAGCCGGATTCCAGAAGGTAGTCGAGACTTCATTCGAAGATTTGTCGCCAGAATTGGGCGCCAACAAAGACGATGAATCAATCATTCAGTTTGCGCTTGCAGCACTGGGCTCGTCCTATCTCGGCGATATTCTGGGCGGAGATCCGGAGCTCATGAAAATGTTGCTGGATAAAGTAGTGGCGACCGGCCGGTCTTATTTCCGCAGCGCCTCGAATCCTCCGCTCACCAAGGGCCCTCGTGCAGAAGGACGGGTGAAGTGGATATTTCGCAATGACCGCTCGCAAGTACCTGCAGTTGTAGGCGAGAAAGAAACGATTATTCCTTTGCTCTCAGCCTGCCCGGCTTATGTCGATACATATATGAATCATCTCGGCTTTATGGATCTGCCTATCGATGTCGACACTCTGACAAAATTGCTGATTGCACCGCCTGTGATGCCGGGCTTTGCCGACAAAGTTCATGATCAGTTGAAAGAACTCAATCTTCCGCCGCAGATCGAAATGCCATGCCCGATGCTGAACGAGGAAGTGATAAAGAGCGAGCCCAAGCCGCATATTTCATTCAAGTCCATCAGTCCTGTCGGAAATGATGCCCTCATGTACTGGCGTCGCGGCTTCGAGCCCAACAAGAATGTCAATGTCGTGGATGTTTCTTTCGATTATGGCGGCCACACCTTTGATTTGAGGGACAAAAATTCCGAGTACCGAGAAGCCAGAGGCAACGACCTGGTAGTCTACAGACGCGATCTGGCAGCCGAGCGAAAAGTCGTGCAGCGTATGCGCGAGATGGGCTTTGAGTCATTGCCTCAGTATAGTGAAGGCAATCGTATGCGCTTCGTGCTTTCTGGAGACAACGATTTTCGCTGGCTTCATTTTGTGGAAAACGAATTGCCCAAGCTGTTAAAGACAGAGTGGAAAATTGAAATCGACGATTCCTTTTCCTATCGAGTAGTCCACCCCGAAGAAGCAATCGATTTCGATCTGACAGAACAGTCGGCCTGGTGGTTCGTCCTCGAAATGGGCGTGAATTTGCAGGGCCAGAGGATTTCGCTTTTTCCTATTATCATCAGTGCGCTCAAGCGCGCCGGCGTCACCGATTTCGATACTCTGGATATCGAAAAATTGAATATCAACGGTAATTTTTACGCCCCGATGCCGGATGGACGCATGATCGCTCTGCCGTTTGAAAGAGTGGAAAGTGTCATCAATCTCATTCGTGAGATGTACGATTACGACATCCAGGGTGTTTCTGTCGATCCTGCACGATTGCCTTCTGTCATGTCGCACGTGAAGATCATGCCGACAGAGCGTATCAAGCGCTTGGCAAAACATCTGGAAAAGCTGGACAGAATAGATGCAATCGATACACCGGAAGAATTTTGTTCTGAGCTGCGTCAATATCAGAAAGAAGGGCTTGGCTGGCTGAACTTCCTTTGCGATATGGAAGCCGGCGGCATCCTTGCCGACGATATGGGGCTGGGCAAAACAGTACAAGGACTGGCTCTTGTGCTTCTGAGAAAGCAGAGAAAGCAGCTTACGCAACCTGTTCTCGTCGTCGCGCCGACCAGCGTTGTTCCTAACTGGATGAACGAAGCCGAACGCCTGACGCCCTCGATAAAGGTGCTGAAGCTGACCGGCTCTGAGCGTTTCGAGAAATTCAAGGAAATTGCCAATCACGATATTGTCATTACCAGCTATGCGCTGCTCTTGCGAGACATAGAATCACTCAGTCTCTCCGATTGGTCGATGATTATTCTGGACGAATCTCAATACATAAAAAATCCGACTACTTCATTAGCAAAGGCGGTCGGGCGTCTTAGAGCAAAAGCGCGTTTCTGTTTCACGGGCACTCCGGTTGAAAACAACTTGCGAGAGTTGTGGTCTCAGTTCAATTTCCTGATGCCGAATATGCTCGGAAATAGAAAGAGTTTTGCCAATTATTTCCAGAAGCCGATCGAGAGATCAAATAGTTTCGAAAGAAAGCGCATACTTCAGCGCCGCATTCGTCCTTTCATGCTGCGCAGAACAAAGTCCGAGGTCGTGAAAGAACTGCCGCCCAAGACTCTTATAGTTCAACCTGTGGAGCTAGTAGGCGCGCAACGCGACCTCTATGAGAGCGTCAGACTCGTCATGCACAAGCGTGTCAATGATGAGATACGCGACAAGGGAATAGCAGGAATGCGCATTCTTATCATCGATGCTTTGTTGAAATTGCGCCAGACATGCTGCGACCCTCGACTGGTCAAATTGAAAATGGCGGAAGGTATTTGTGATAGCGCTAAATTGTTGACGCTCATGGATATGCTTCCGCAACTCGTTGCCGAAGGAAGAAGAATAATTGTCTTTTCGCAGTTTCGAAAAATGCTCGAACTTATTGAGAGAGAGCTGCAGCAGATCAATCTTGATTATGTGATGCTGACCGGGATAACTAAGGACAGGCAGCGAATTATCAATAAGTTTCAACGCGGTGAAGTGCCGATATTTCTCATCAGCCTAAAAGCGGGCGGGACAGGCTTGAATCTTACTGCGGCGGATACTGTCATACATTACGACCCCTGGTGGAATCCGGCGGTAGAAGACCAGGCGACGGATCGCGCTTACAGAATCGGGCAGGACAAGCCTGTTTTTGTCTACAAATTCATCGCCTCTGGAAGTGTCGAAGAGCGAATATTGGTTATGCAGGAATTTAAAAAGGGTCTGGCCGGCGGCATATTTACGGAAGGACAGGCAGCATCCCTGGCCGTGAATCAAGATGAGATCAATTTCTTGCTGCAACCGCTCGATATGCCCGACCCTCGATTTGCGCGCCGGCGCAATCCGCCGCATCTTCGTATCGTGGAGTAAGAAGATTTCAGCCTACTTGTCGGCGGATTTTTTTGGCTGGTTTTGTTCGAAATGATTGTATGCGTATCGCGCTCCATAATCGAGCATGACCGTTTTGCCTAGAGCATTGATGCCGACTTGATCGACGGCCCAGCTGACTTGATCGCCCATGAGAGTTTTGTTGTAGTCATGGAATGAAACTCCATCTGCCGCCATCTGTTCGCGCAGCGCCGCTGCTTGAGCTTCTGTGACTGGTGTTTTCAAAACTTCCTGCAACCCTAACGAATGATTGCGCTCTCGACCGTTGAAACCGGAGACGTCGTTGAGATGAAGTTGTCCGAACATGAGCTTGGCATCGTGCTGCACTTTGCCCCAATCTCTGATGCCTTCTGGTCCAAGCGAGCTGGCTGTTTTCAGGACCGCACCATTGGTGGTTCTAAACGCGCCACTTTCAGACCCCGAGCCCAGAAAGCCGCGCAGGGGTTCTTGAAAGTTTGTCAGCAGCGGCAGAACGTCTTTGCCCTGGTAATAGCTTGAATTCGACTTCACAAGTTCTGCAAAAGTTCTGGAGCCCCGGTCGATCGTCATCTCCCATGGAGCGGCCGGATCTCCTCCTTTTCTGCTGATGAAGCGAAGTTGTTCGCCGGCTGGTCCGACTGCATCTTTGCCTCGCAGCAAGTTTGTCGCCGATGAGATCCAGTCGGTAGGAACGCTCTGGCGCCTCACATTGACTATCTCGGCGTCTGCAGTCTTCAGAAATTCACCGACTGGTTTGATCGATACATCGGTACCACGCGTGCCGCCTTTCAAAATTTGTCTGACGTCGCCTGCATCAATTGCCACCAGTTTGTACTCGCGATCACGAATGGTGCCGGCATTCTCATATGAATGATTCTGCGTGTAACGGCGCTGATTGCCGGGGGCGGCCGCTACGGAATTGGCTAAACCAAATGCCAGTGGGTAAGCGGCTAGACGCGAAGCTGAGAATTCTCCTGTCTGGATTTGCGATTGCACCTCTTGCGACATGCCGTTTGCCCAGCCGTTCGCGAAGCCCAGCGTGGTCATGGAGCGGAAAGTGTTTCCGGCAAGCAAATTCGGTGCGCCCCGGACAAGTCCCATGGTTAGCCCCGCTGTCGCCACGTCTGTCGTGAGAGCAATGGGGTTGGCTGTGTTCTTGCCGACAGTACTGAGACCCTTGCCGAAAGAATCGAGAGTTAAATTGCCGTCCTCGTCCACATAATTCTTTCTGGTCAGACCAGAATCTATGAGCCGACCACCGATGCCGTATTTGAGCGACATCATCGCTACAGTGTCGCCGGCCCCGGCTGAGCGTCCCAGGACAGAACGCATGCCTATGCCTTTGGCGACGCCCAGGGTCCCGTCCAGAAATTCATGACCATTACCGGGACGAATTTCATCAAGGGCAAATGCGCTACTCGTAGCCACAAAGCCCAGCTTGCCGGGTGTAAAAATTCCCAGTGTCTTTGCGGCGCTGGAGGTGATTTGATAAGCATCAGATTCAGCCTGCCGCGCCTGCAGGCTCAGTTTTACAGCCTCGTCGGCATTGCCTGAGCCGCGCGCTGCTGCCCGCAGTTTTTCCCTGGCTGAGCCCTGGTGGTGATATGGCTCCGTGACCAAGTCGATAGCTTTTCTAAGAATGCTGCGATCCGCGTCTTCCTTTTCCAGACGAGCCAGTTCAGAAGCCACCGAGGCGCCAGAATCGAAATTGCCGTTTCCCATAAATTTACCGCTGAGAAAAACGCCGGGCTGCTGACCGCTGGCTTTAATATGCCCCGAAAAGGGGGCTTTTGAGCATTTTTCCAGTTCTGCTTGCACTAGCTACGTATTTCCCCCACTGACAGCATCATCTAAAGGGGTTAACTTATCTGTAACTCCTTCAGAAACAGCAGAAGCAACATGACTCCACCCGGACGAGTCACCGATTCATCGGTGAAGACCTCAGACCTGGTAGCTGATTTCGGCGCAGCCGCGTTTGACTCGGCGATTCAAAAACCGATCAACGGCTTGACCCAGTTGACCGGCAAGCTTACCGGTCATGAATTACCGCAACTGAGCCTGGTCGAGACGGCTAAAGGAACCACGGGCTCAGAAGTTTTTGCCCAGCAAGCGGGCTCGGCTGTCGGCATGCTGGTTCCATTTCTGGGCACACGCGCACTGGTGCGCAGTGGTCTGGGCGGCCGGCTGGGAACCGGTTATGCAGCCGCAGCTGCAGAAGGCGGACTGACCGGCTTGGCAATGGGCACTGTGCTTACACCTGTGGAGAATGGTCAACCATTTTGGCAAACCCGACTCGCTAACGGACTTACCGACGCCGGTACTTTCTCCGTTTTGAACATCGCCGCAAAAGGCGTCGGTTCGATGAAATCATTAGCTGTAACAGGCGAGACGTCCGTGCTCGGCCGCATTGGCAAAGGTGCTGTGGCCGGCTCTCTGGCCGGACTTCCGGCAGGCTTTGCCCACGCGGAGCTTAATTCCATCACCCACGGAAAAGGAGCGGCCGGTGCTGCTGAAATCGCCGGCGATATGACAGGATTTGCCCTCTTCGGAGGACTGCTTGGCGGCGCCTCTGGTATGCGCTCCAACCATCGTCTTCTCTCTGCAAAAGACGCTCCGGCCGCTCAGAAATCCGGCGCTACTGCAGAAATTCCTGTGACAAAACCGCCTGAACCCCCGGTCACTGTTTCTGAAGCCGGACGTGTCAATGCTCCAAGAGAAGCAGTCAAAGCCGACAGTCCTGTATTGCCGGAAGGCACCCGAGTCTACACAACTGAAGAGATGTTGCGCATTGTCCAGGCGCGCGAGTCTGCCGCTCTGAGACCCACCGAGAAGCCTGCCGAGACTGTGCTTCGCACTCGGCGCGAAGGCTATATAGACGGCGGTGATGAGGGCAAGGTATACACGAATTACGACGGCAGCGTCACCAAGGTGTATCACGATAAGGGCAGAAGTATGGAAGATGTTCGTGCCATGTACGAACAACTGCAAGCGATTGGCATTCGCACCCCTAAAATTCTCGAGATTGGAAAAACGCCGGAAGGACAGCCGGCTCTAAGAATGGAGCAAATCGGCGACGGCGACAGTCTGCGCTTTCAGTTGATGATGCGCGAGATTCAAGGCGATGCTTTGAAGGAATTGGGAAGGCAATACTGGGGATTTGCAGATACTCTCAAAAAGGCCGGTATCCGTATTGACTGGAATTTGAAGAATATGCGATTCGAGGACGGCAAGCTTTATATTCTCGACCCTTCTTTTCTGAAAAGAGAGAATTTCACTCACGAATTGGTCGAGATGTTCGGCAAAGGAATTCCTAAGCCTGAGTCGATGAAATGAATAATTGAGGCGCGTTAAACGCTGACTTCTTCTTCCGATTCGATAAAGGCGGCAACATCGACATCTACTGCTTCTTCGGCGCCAATGGCTTCCAGTTCGTCGTTCAATGTTTTGAAAGCGATCGATGGCGGAACCGAAATAATCGCATTCATGCAGAAAAGCGGCGTGCCTGTTTCTGGGGCTGGAACCAGCTCTGTTTCCATCGATTGAATGTTGATGTTGTGGTTTTTCAAATATGACGTGATCTTGTGCACAATACCTTCATGGTCCGCGCCTTCCAGGCTGATTTGATAAGTTGCATATCCTTTGAAGCGCGATGCATCTGGGGCTTTGGTCTTCTTTGTCGTGACGTGAATTTTTTCTTTCGATAGAGACTCGAGACTTTTGACCAGTTCTGCCTCTTTTTCTTGCGGCACGGTGACCAGCGCAATTGCTGCGAATTCACCGCCCAGAACGGTCATGCGACTATCTTCCATATTGGCGCCGTGACGGGTTATCACTTCAGCAAGATGCGAAACGATGCCGGGTCTGTCCTCGCCGACTGCTGTCACCAACAAATGCTCTTTCATCGCTCTGTCCTTCTTATTGCTGCATTGCCAAGAATAAAGGCGCCCTGCTTCTTCGTCAGGCGCGTGCGATAGATCATACATCAGTCTTGGCTATGGGCTTGTCATTGGTAATTGTAAACAAAATCCGAAAATTCTCTCGACAAGTCGAGCCCGGCCCTGTTAACCTCAGGGAGTAATTTGTCGTCCAGGATGTTTTAAATCCTTTATGCCGCTCAACCCGAGAGTGATTGATGAAGCCGCTGCCCGCAACCACGGGCATCATCACCATCATCATCATCATTCTTAAACGGGAGCGGCAACTCACGACAGAATAGCTTTGCAATAGTGCAAGAACTGTTGAGACCCGCTCGGAAGGCGGGTTTTTTTGTTAGCGCACTTTTTTGGAATACACTTCGCGCCACAGCAGGACACAAGAAATGACAAACACAATTGATGCACCGACCAGAGAAAATGTATCGGCCGCAGCTGTTGAGCAAGCCTCGGAGCTGGAAGTCGGCACCTTGAAAATGGTTTTGCCGTCCGGGCGGATTCAAGAAAAGGTGGTGGCATTACTGGAGCGAGTCGGGCTCAGCTTCACGAAAAGTGGTCGCTCTTATAGACCGCGCACTTCTCAAACCGGCGTTGTCGCGAAGTTCCTCAAGGCTCAGAACATTCCTGATCTTGTCGCCCTTGGTCGCCACGACTGTGGTTTTTCAGGGCTCGACTGGATTGTTGAGCGTCAGGCCGATGTTGTTGAATTGCTCGATCTTGGATTCGATCCTGTTTCGATTGTCGCCGCCATGCCCGAAAACCTCGCTCAGGAGTCGATGGAGGAGCGCCAGGAGCGTCGCCTGGTGATTGCGTCCGAATACCGAAACCTGACTCTGGACTATATAAAGTCCAAGAATTTGAATGCTGATTATGTTCAGACTTTTGGCGCCACCGAGGCTCTGCCGCCTGAAGACGCGGATATGATCATCGACAATACAGCTACTGGTGAAACCATTCGCCAGAATCGCCTGGTCATCGTCGACACTCTTCTCAAGTCCAGCACGCGATTTCTCTGCAACCGTCGGGCGCTGGAAGACGACCGCAAGAGGCAGAAGCTGGAAGAACTCGTCATGCTCATGAAGAGTGCTCTGAGAGCTAACGAGAAAGTGCTTCTCGAAATGAACGTGAGCAAGGAAAATTTCGAGAGCCTGGTTTCAATTCTTCCTTGCATGAAGGCTCCGACTATTTCAGAACTTTATAAAGGCAGCGGTTATGCAATCAAGGTGGCTGTCCCCTCTGCTGACTGCTCGCAACTGATCCCTAAGCTCGTTGCATACGGCGCCACCGACATTCTCGAATACAAACTCGAAAAAATAGTCGTATAGATCGAGTTGAATTTTTCACCCAGACAGAAGGATAAATATGAAAGTACTGTCAAATTCAAAATCCGCAGCCGACACTGCCGTGAAGACCGGTGTTCTGCCTAAGAGAATTGTTCTGGAATTGCCTTTCTACGACTTGCCCGGAACCAGCAGGCAGAATTATGCGCGCCTTGATTTTTGCGAGAACACGCAGGGATACCCTGAGTCTTATCCATCGGGCATGCCTGAAGACTGGACCAGTCGTTATCCTGAGTATCCGGAATTCGTTGCGAAATTGGCGGACATGCATGGAGTCAATGCCAACAACTTGATTCTCACGAATGGAAGCGATGAAGGCATTATGGTTGTTTGCAATACTTTCATCGAGCCAGGCGAAGATACAGGGATAGTCTCCCGACCGTGCTTCTCGGTCATTCCTCACTCGCTGCGCCTGGCTGGCGCCAGTCTAGTCAACGTCGATGTTTTGCCGGATCTCAATTTCGATTTGAAAGGCATCGAGAAGGCTCTCGACGAGGGCGCTAAGATAGCCTTCTTCGCCACGCCGGAGAATCCTACTGGAGCGCAAATTCCTCATGATGTAATTGAATCTTGGTGCCGCAATTACCCTAATACATTGATAGTCATAGATGAGGCATACAGCGATTTTTGCGAGACGACAGTTATTCCGCTTATTGAAAAGTACAGCAATTTGCTTGTGCTGAAGACCTTCTCCAAAGCATGGGCCATGGCCGGTTTGCGCCTCGGTTGTGTTTTCGGCCAACCGCAAATGATCGATTATCTGCGTATTGTCACCCCGGTTTTCAGCGTCAATAGCGCAGCACTCTGGACGGCTTCGCAATTGCTTGACCGCCGCGACGACGTCAAAAAATATGTTGCCGCGGTGCGCGAAAGAAAAGAGCGCCTGGTAGAAGCTCTTGAACAGCGGGGATTCGAGGTGCTCAATGGAGCCGGAAATTCTATTTTGCTCTCGATGGGCATGCTCGCCGAGAGATTCTGCCAGTTTTGCAGGGACGAGAGGGTGCTGGTGCGCAATCGCAGCAGGCAGGTTTTCCCAGCCTCAGAATTCGATCCCATGTGGGGAAAGATTCGAGTTTCGATAGGCACGGATGCCGAGCAGGAGCTATTTCTTGCTACGCTCGATAAGTTCCGGACCAGCTATGGCATCATTTTTGATCTCGACGGCACTCTTGTCGATACGAGCGCAAGCTTTGATGAAACCGTGGCGCAGATGGTCGAGCGTTATTCGGGTCAGCCTCTCCAGAAGGACGAATTGCGTAAGCTTCGTGAGGAAGGCGGCTACAACGATGATTGGGTCGCTTCTATCGAGCTGTTGAAGCGTCGCGGCGTGACTGTCTCGATGAGCGATTTTGCTCCCCAGGCAACCAAGCTGTATTTGAGTCTTGCACCTCAGAAAGAAAAACTTCTACTGGAATTGCAGGCTTTGCAGAAGATGGCTAAACGCTTTCCTGTTTTCATCGTCACAGGAAGAACGCGTGCTGAATATGATCCGGTCTGGGGTACGCGTCTCGATCCGATTTTTCAAAGGGTTTACTGCCTCGATGATGTCGCCGGTCTGAGTGCAAAACCGTCGCCTGATTATCTCAATCGAAATATAGACGATTTTGATTTGAGACACGGAGTTTATATCGGCAATTCGGTCGATGACATGGAAGCAGCTCTGGCAGCGGGCATCGACCGCATCGCCATCACTACCTCGGCGTCGGAGGATGCATTGAGACAGGCTGGAGCCCAATTGATAATCACTGAAATGAGCGAACTGGAGAAGGTGTTTCAATTATGAAAAGCATAGTGCAGAATCAGTCTATTGACGCGAGTGAAACGAGGAGCCGCACTGCTTCTGTTTCGCGCAAGACTAAAGAAACTGATATTTCCATTCGCGTCGACCTCGATGTACCGGGCGAAGTCGATGTGAAGACTTCTCTTCCATTTCTTTCGCATATGCTGGAAGCGCTGGCAGTCCACGGCAGATTCAGCCTGGTCGTCGATGCGACGGGCGACATTGAGGTCGACCCGCATCATCTCATTGAAGATACCGGCATAGTTCTTGGCGAGACCATATTTAAAGCACTGGGCGGATTTAAGGGCATCGAGCGCGCCGGCTGCTTTACTTATCCGATGGACGGCAGCCTGGTGCTTGTTGCTATCGACATTTGCGGGCGTCGCAATCTCTCATGGAAATTGCAGTTCGGCAATTTTACCGTCGGCAATCTGGACCCCAATCTTTTTCGAGAGTTCTACAAAGGATTTGTAGATGGTTTACGCTCGACTTTGCATGTGAAAATGCTCGAGAGCGATAATGACCATCACGTCATAGAAGCCTCATTCAAAGCGCTCGCGCGTGCTTTACGCCAGGCAATCACACCGTTGCCCGGCAATGAATACCTGAGTACAAAAGGAGTGCTTGATGAAAACTGAGGTCGATCTGGTCGACGTCGCCGGAGGAAATCTGGGCAGCGTACGGCGCTGTCTCGACCGCCTCTCTGTGCCCTTTAGGCTTGTGAATGCGGAGAATCCGCCGGATGGCAGCCGACCGATTATTCTGCCCGGTGTGGGAAATTTTGGCGCAGTGATGCAAAATTTGGAAAGGAATGGCTTTGCTCAGGTCGTAAAAACTCTTGTACGCGGCGGAACTCCTTATCTGGGAATTTGTGTGGGTATGCAAATTCTCTTTGACTGGGGTGATGAATCTGACACTGCAGGGCTCGGCCTGCTGCCCGGCAAAGTGGTTAAATTCAGGTCCGGCAAAATACCTCAAATCGGTTGGAACCGTATCGAGTTGAGCAGTGCTTCTGAAGACTCCTCCAGGAAAGGTATCTGGCCTGACGGATATGTTTACTTCGTCAATTCGTTTGTGGCGCAGCCTGAGACTGTCTCTGACGTACTCTATTCGGCTGACTATTTCGGCAATTTTTGTGCGGCAGTCAAACGCAAAAATATCTGCGGCTTTCAGTTTCACCCTGAAAAGAGCGGACCCTTTGGACAGTCGCTGATACTGGGCTGGATTGAGTCTGTTTCGTCAAGCCGAGGCGGAAATTTTGCATGCGCCTCTCCGGGGGTGGACAATGCTGACTAAACGCATAATTCCCTGTCTGGACGTGCGTGACGGTCGCACCGTAAAGGGGGTCAATTTTACCAATCTTCGCGACATGGGCTGCCCCGTTGAACTCGGGCTGATGTATGAGAGCCAGGGTGCTGATGAATTGATGTTCCTGGACATTACAGCTTCTGTCGAGGGGCGTGCTGCGATGTTGGATTTTGTGGAGCGGGTGGCCGACAATTTGTCCATTCCGTTTACTGTGGGTGGAGGCGTATCCTCGCGGCAGGATGTGACCGATCTGCTTAATGCCGG
>CAZBOX010000086.1:0-21311 GCA_964493595.1 uncultured Candidatus Obscuribacterales bacterium
GGATGAAAGGAAACCCACAACAGTGATGACCAGGACAATCCCATTACGTGATATCCGTAATATGGGTATCGCTGCTCACATCGATGCTGGTAAGACAACGACCACGGAGAGAATTCTCTTTTATTCCGGTCTTATCCACCGGGTTGGAGAAGTCCACGAAGGAACGACCGTTACCGACTGGATGGAGCAAGAAAAAGAACGCGGTATCACAATTACCGCCGCCGCAATTAGTTCGAAATGGAAAGGCAAGCATATCAACTTGATTGATACGCCCGGACACGTCGATTTCACCGTTGAAGTCGAGCGCTCCATGCGCGTTTTGGACGGCGTTGTTATTGTTCTTTGCGCAGTAGCCGGCGTTCAGCCTCAGACCGGCACAGTCTGGAAACAAGCGAATCGCTATGAAGTGCCCCGTATGGTTTTCGTCAATAAGATGGACCGCAACGGTGCCGACTATTTCCGCGTGGTTAAGCAAATTCAGGAGCAACTGCCTGGTCTGCATTCCACATGGACCAATGGCCACCCGCTGCAAATTCCGATTGGCGCTGAAGTAGATTTCAAAGGCATCATCGACCTCATCGACCGTAAGGCATACATGTATGCAGAAGATGATCCGATGGGCAAATTGGCTCGTGAAGAAGCTATCCCCGCCGATATGGCAGAGGAAGCTGAAGCATGGCGCACCAAACTTGTCGAAGCGATTGTCGAAACCGACGACAAGTTGATGGAAAAATACCTGGAAGGCGAGCAGCCCACTGCAGATGAGCTGAAAGTAGCTCTTCGCCAGGCTGTAATCGATAACAGAATCGTTCCGATTCTGGTCGGTTCCGCTTTCAAAAACAAAGGCGTTCAACCGCTGCTCGACGCTATCGTCGACTATCTGCCTTCTCCTGAAGAAACTCCTCCCATCAAGGGCTGGACTCCGGACGGTGAAGAAGCCGAGCGCACTTGCAATGACGAGCCGTTCGCTGGTCTGGCTTTCAAAGTCATGACCGATCCTTTCGTCGGTAAGCTGACATTCGTTCGTGTGTATAGCGGCACACTGGCCGCCGGCTCTTACGTGCAAAACACGACCAAGGGCAAGAAAGAGCGCATCTCGCGTCTCATCCAATTGCAAGCAGATCAGCGCACCGACGTACAATCGGCGAGCGCTGGCGACATCGTTGCCGTAGTCGGTCTCAAAGACACGACCACCGGTGACACGCTGGCAGTGGACACACATCCAATCATTTTGGAATCGATGAAATTCCCCGAGCCTGTAATCTCGGTAGCCATCGAACCCAAGACCAAGCAAGACTCAGATAAGCTGGGCAATTCACTGGCTCGTCTTGCCGAAGAAGATCCAACCTTCAAGGTGAAAGTCGACCACGAAACAGGTCAAACAATCATCGCCGGTATGGGCGAATTGCACCTGGAAATCATCGTTGACAGACTGTTGCGTGAATTCAAAGTGGAAGCCAACGTGGGCAAACCTCAAGTTGCATACCGCGAAACTCTGCGCAATCACGTCAAGCAGGAAGGCAAATTCGTTCGTCAGTCTGGCGGTCGTGGTCAATACGGTCACGTCGTTATCGAGCTCGATCCGGGCGAACCTGGTTCTGGTTTCGAATTTGTCAACAAGATCGTTGGCGGTGTCATTCCCAAGGAATACATTCCGGCTGTGGAAAACGGCATCAAAGAAGCTCTTGCCGGCGGCGTTCTGGCTGGATATCCTGTCATCGACCTCAAAGCCACCCTCGTCTTCGGTTCGTATCACGAAGTTGACTCTTCGGAAATGGCCTTTAAGATCGCAGGTTCTATGGCTTTCAAAGAGGGCTTCATGAAGGGCAAACCAGTTCTTCTGGAACCTGTTATGAAGGTCGAAGTGGAAGTACCCGAAGAGTACATGGGCGATGTCATCGGCGACATCTCAGGCCGTCGCGGACGCGTCGAAGGTATGGATACCCTCGACAAACTCTCGAAGGTCAAAGCCGTTGTGCCGTTGTCCGAAATGTTCGGTTATGCAACCGACATCCGCAACAAGACACGCGGTCAAGGTACATTCACCATGGAATTTGCCCACTACGACGAAGTTCCGCATTCAATTTCGGACGCTATCGTCACGGCAAAAGCCAAGTAGTCAGTCTAGAAGTTAGACCGTTAACGGTCTAACTTCCAAGCAAGAATTAGAGGCAGCTCCAAAAGGGGCTGCCTTTTGCTTTGGGGCGGAAAGTGATCTTGATTTCTTGATACTTGCTTGAACTGGCAGCGCTTTTCAATGGTATAGAATTTCTTCCAGGACCCGAGCGCGGCTGGGTCGTCTTGGTATCTTCAGCCAATCAAGTTCAGTTTTTCAGGAGTTTTCGATGAAGTATCTGCACGGTGGTTACATCTTGTTCTGTGACCAGGCCGAACATGCAGAAAACGGACGGGTGAATGCCCAGGGGCTCTTCGACGTATTTGTCGGCGAACTGCCGCTGAAAATGCATTGTCAAATGGTGATTGGTTTTGGCACGCCATTCGAGAGACGGCAGTACAAGGGGCTGGTTGTTATAGAGAATCCTGAGGGGCACGAGATCTTTCGCAAGGAGTTTCAAGCCAACGATCCTAATGACATTTATAAAGGGCATTACATCGTCACACCTGAAGTAACTATCGACAAAGAAGGCATGTGGACAGCAAAATGCGTGCTTCGCAATCACAAAGACGAGACGATGTGGGATGTCTCCAGGCAGTTCTGGTCGATGGTAGAAGGGTCGGCGCCGCCTGACCCATAATGGTCAGGACAGGACCTTATTGCAATAGACTGTCAGACAATCGGCAGGATTTCGAAGCGTTTGCCTAGAATTTCTGTACTGTCAGCCCCTAACCAACTCTCTAGGACAGTTGCATAAACCGTCCGAAAATCGACAGCATATTTGAGATCTCCGGCATCCAGGTTGGTCAAGTTGGGAGCCTCTCCATAAATTCCACCTTTGACAGTGGAGCCCATTAGAAATAGGGGCTCCGCTGTGCCGTGGTCGGTGCCTTTGCCGCTGTTTTCTTGAACTCTACGTCCGAACTCTGAGAAGACTAGTGTAAGCACCTGATCTTCTCTGCCGTGCGTTCTTAAGTCGTTCTGGAATGCTAACAGCGCATCGGATAATTGCTTGAGAAGATTTGCCTGAGCTCGCTGTTGATTCACATGAGTATCGAATCCATCCAAACTGACTGTGAAAACAGGAGCGCTGATACCACCTGCGATCATCTGAGAAATAAACTTGAGTCCGTCACCTAATTTCCCTTGGGGGTATTTGACCGTGCTCTTGTAGTTTTTCACCAGATTTAGCAGGTGGTCGGACGCGTTATTGGCTTCAAGCCCAGCTTTTCTAAGCATCTCTGCATGCGGCCTTTTGCTGTCGAAGCTGCCGTAAATATCTTTGAACGCCTCAATGCGCTGTTCTCTATCTTTTTTAAATTTTGGATCGCTGCGGAATTTGAATTCGTAGATATTATTCACAGATGGAACCACGACTTTTCGCGCATAGAGTGTTTTTGGCAGCATTGCATCAACATTCACAGCGGGCAAAGCCGTTTCGCTTTTTCCCGAATATGCCAAATCTAAATAGCGCCCGAGCCAGCCAGTGTCGCCAATTCTGTCTGTTTCTGCAGTTTGCCAGATTTCGATAGAGCGAAAGTGGGAGCGATTTGGATTTCCGTATCCTACACCTTCAACTATTGCCAGCTTTCCATCTTGAAAAAGCTCTCTCATTCCCGCCATAGACGGATGAAGACCGACCTGTTCATTTAGTTTCAGAACATCCTTCTGGGCAATTGAAATTTGCGGTCGAGCATCGTAATAGGCACCATTTCCAAATGGGATTACCGTGTTCAATCCGTCATTGCCGCCGCTAAGCTGTATCAGAACCAGCTGTTTATGCCCGTTAAGACCGGTTGCTTGAGCCGGCAATCGGAATATTTCTTCGGCTGTCATGATCAAGCCGAGCATGCCCAGCCCACCTTGTATAAACTTGCGTCTCGAAAGAGTCATGAATCTACCTCAGGTCAATTGATAGGTGGGAAGGGTCATTATCAAATGTACTAACCCTCTGAGCTTGGCATCAAGTGTGCGGTCGTCTCCCATCATACTCATCTTTTTGCCGTCGAGATCCGTAGATACATACTCGACTAATCGTTGTCTGGTCGATGCAGGAACATCCCCGTCGACCAGCAAATCGAGGAAATAGTCTACTATTTGTGCCGAATTCTCCAACCCGAACTTCTGAATCAATTGCGTTGGAGTGTGCGTTTTCATAAGTTCGTCGAAACGAACAGTCGTGATGCGCGCAGCGAAATTGAAACGCTCCATCATGGTGTCGCTGGAAATCCATGATTCACCAGCGTCCCAGCCTTTGACGGAGGGAGGGTGAAAAAGATCTTGACCCATAGCTCCCATTTGCTGAGGCAGGTCAATATCGAGATTCTCCATCTGCAAAGTTTTTATGGTACCAACCACTAGTTCCGCGGGGCTCTTTATTTTTGCGTGATATGCCCTTTCGCTGCGAAACGACTTATCTTCGAATATCGTCCTCACAAGCGTCGCCACCGAGAATCGGTCCTCTCGGAACGCGGCGGCCGCCCGCTCAACAAAGGACTTTTCCGGATTGTCATAGGCGAAATAAACAATCAGCTTGTGCGCTAAGAATCTGCTCGCCTCAGGGCGCTTTACGAGAATAGAAATGACATCTTCCCCGTTCAGATTGCCTGTCACATTCAGCACTTTTTTCTCGCTAAAGTCATGCTGTGCTTTGTTGAAATAAAATCCCTCGGGACGAGTTTGCCAGCCTGTAAATGCTCTTGCCGCCTCCTTTATATCGTTCTCCGTATAATTGCCAATTCCTACGGTAAACAGCTCCATGACTTCGCGGGCGAAATTTTCGTTTGGTTTGCCTTTGCGGTTTTGCTGATTGTCCAGCCAGATGATCATTGCCGGATCTCTAGAGATACCGAGAAGCAGGTCGTGAAAGTTACCGAGCGCATGTTTTCGCATCAACATATTTTGCAGATACATGGCATGCGGATTGCGAACCTTTCGGTCTGATGTGGCGAAATGACCGTGCCAGAAAAGGGTCATTTTCTCTTCCAGCGGGCGTCTTGTGTAGAGCATGCGATAGAGCCACCAACGGCGCAAATCGTTGCCATTGGTAAAGTCGAAGGCTTGTTCTTTGATAGCATTTTCCAGGCGAGAATTATCGATTGCTTTTGCATTGAGCAGCTCGTCGAGCGTGCCTTCATATCCAAGCGATAGATAGTATTTTAGCTCTTTCGGCGAATATCCGAAGCCGGCTCTGCGTAAGAGGTGGGCAACCCAATTGCCTTCTCGTTTCTGCGAATGTCCATGTGCTTTCGAATTTGCTTTCGAATTTGCTTTTGAATTTGCTTTTGTTTGCGCTTTTGAATGCGTTTGTGCTTTCGTCATGAGCCGGCTCCAGTCTCTGAGCTGGTATCGGCGTTTTTCCATTTTGAGAAAGTATTCTTCAGGATGTCATTCATGCAAGTCGGTCGGAATCTCTCCGCTCTTTAGTTTTTCCAATTCTTCCAGTTGCGACGGGCTCAGTTTTGCCTGTATTTGTTCCCATAGAGATAACTTCTTGCTTCTCATATCTTGCAAGATACTGCGTGATTTCAACAACAACTCGAAATCATCGTATTTGGTCATCGCATCCATTTGGGGCTCTTCTTTGCTCAACATCTTCTCGATGAGCACAGGAGACATTTTCTTCTTCAGAAGCAAGAATTCTTGATTGATGACTGTGAATTCGGCGCGTTCTTTGCCGTATATCTTTATAATGTCTTCTCTCTGTTTGCCTTTCAAAGAACCGATCAGCTTTACCTGCTCGAGTTCAGGAGTGCCCGCTTGAATATAGAGGCGAATACGTTCACCTGGTTTGGTTTCGTTTTTGTATTTAGGTAGGGAATTTTGCTCTTCTTCATCTGGCGAGAAGAAATTGGATGCATTTCTGCTCGCGTCTATTTTTTTGGCTGGAGCAGCAATTTTCTTTGCTGTTACGCTTTTGACATGTGATAGAAGAAGACTGCTTATAAGCAAGAGGCAGACCTGAAAACGGCGGCTATTGATTTGCATCACTGTGGTCTGATACCGGAAGAAACGGCTTCGCCAGAATCGTTCAGGAGTTCTCGGCAGCGCTTTAGCATGATGCTTGTCGGCTGATCTGAAGGTACCATTTTTAAAATGGTGGCGAACATCTGCTCCGCTTCTTTTATGTCTCCATTATCGAAGCTTTGCCGCGCATTTCTGTAGATAGCCATAGCTTCTTCCATTGCTGCAGGCAGAGAGCCTCTGGTGGTCAGGAGTTCGAAAAGGGACTGTTTTTCGCCGGAGCCATTTAAAATGACTTTGTCGATTTGCCTGACTTCGAGAGAATCTTCTACAAGTCTTGCGGCGCCGGCTCCAAGCAGGAAACTCGTGCCATAAGTATTATTGAGCGCTTCCAGTGCAAGAGCCTCTTCAACCGGATCGCCCATTACGCTGTACTGGGCAAATTGGGTATCTCTTGACCCCGCATCGATAGTACCGCAGAAAGCTTCACCGGTTTCGATTCCGCAAGAAGAGCGTAGTGCCAGTGAGGCAATTTCTTCGGATTGGGTTTCGCAGTAGTTATTTATTTTGTCCTTTATAGAAAGAGCACATTCGGCTGCTTGTTTTGCCTGCTCGCCGCCTGGAAGCGGCAAAGGTGCTCCCCAGAAGGCAATCACGCCATAGGAAGCAATCCGATCAACGATTCCTCGATGTTCGAAGACTTCATTAACCATAATGCCGAGGCAATCATTGAAGATCTGGAAGATTCTATCGGGCGGAAGCGGATCTACTTGATCCATAAAATCTCGCACGCGGCAGACCATGACCGTGACCTGGCAACGTTTGCCGTCGAGACCTAATTCGGCTAGCTGTGCACGGTCGATTTGTCTGGCGATATGTTTGGCTGTCATAGAGCGAAAGAGCCTGGTATGGCGGCGCCGTTCGCGAAAGAAATAGAAGTTCTGGTCAGCCAGTACCAGCAACCAGCAAGGTAGCACCACCGCTGTGATGGGCACCACACTCGGTATCACTTGCCCGAAGCTGAAAAACAGAAAGAAGGAGAGCGCAAACCAGAGCAGCGAAATACCAACAATGGACAAGAAGCTGCCGATCGGCCGTCCCACCAAAAAACCAAGTATTTGACCACAGGCCAGAGCCGCGATGAGAATGGCAATGATCATTTTCCACCTAGAAGGCGGAGGTAAGCATTTCCCTGTAATCAGGTTGGAAATGATATTAGCCTGTACTTCAATGGCAGGCATGCGGTTATCGAACTCAGACACAGGAGTGGCAAAACTCGATTCATATATTGCGGATTGTCTTGGCTGGTTACTGGCAGTGTCCATGAAACTGCTTTCTCCAAATCCAATCAGGACAACTTTATGTACAAAAGGACTGTTGGTTGTATCGTTCGATAAACCATTGGCCTTAGCGATTGTGGCTGATGACTGGAAATGTTTTTGCCAATCTAGAGCTCTCCACAGTGGAATCGTTGTAAAACTTCCCTTACCGCCAGCGAAGTTAATTCGAAACTCCGCAGGAAAGATTTTGTCCTTAAGAAAAACATGGTCATGGCTTTGATCGACCATTGCTCTGGCACCCAGATATTTTTCGGCAACTCTAAGCGCGAAAGATTTATAGAAAGCCGTGGAATGTCCGAATTTTTCAAAGACAAGGGTAGCTTTGCGCACCAGACCATCTCTGTCGACATTAATATAGGCATTGCCCAAACATGCTCCGTCAGCCCCCAAAGAAACTACAAATGGTTCGTATGGTGCATGCACTCGCGGTTTGGATTTATTTCCTACAGTGATATCGGGCGTGTCTACATTCGTTGAAATGACTATGTTTTTCACCCTTTTTAAGACGTCACACAGAGCTACATCGTCTTTGTCCATTTCCTCATCAGATGCTTTTTTTGCAACGGTCGACGCACCGGAGGATTCCTCCAAATCGACATCGAAGCCGATTACCTCTGCTCCACCTTTAGTTAGCTGGTCGATAAGGCGAGCAAATAAGGCCCTGCTCCATGGCTGTTTTGAGTTCAGTCCAAGGCGGCGGCCCGACTCGGGGTCGAGAGTAACCAGAACAACCGAATTGGTGTCAGCGGCGCGTTTTTCTTTGTATGAATCGAGGTTATCTCTAAAGCGGATGAAATGGTCGGTAACTGAATTCTCCATCGCTGATAGAGTGTCCGATAGTATTGGCACATTGAAACATTCGATTCCAAGAACGGCTACACCGACTAAGAAACAAACGGCAAGGGCACGCCAAGAAAGATCTTTCGACGAAACGCCGACGACTTTAGATACTTCTTTTGCCAAACCATCTTTCATCTGGGACCTTTGCCAGAAGATAACATCGGGAGGCCGATCCCGGGTAATTGGTCATATTCCCTATTTGAAGCTTAATAAGTAGTTTTCCTCTGAAGAGTTCTAAGCAATTCACGGGCTTGCCAAGAGGGCCTCTGTCAGACCTCACGATATGGGCATCTAGAAGTTAGACCGTTAACGGTCTAACTTCTAGATGAATGCCTTCCTTGACAAGATGGGGTTGACGCCGCGCTCTCGGTCGCCTGCGTCTGATAACGGGTTTTGATGCGTTTTTTAGGTAGTAAAAAATGGACAGTACTGGATTCGAACCAGTGACCCCCACTATGTCAAAGTGGTGCGCTACCAACTGCGCCAACTGTCCACGGAAAACCTTGGAGAAGAAATTCTATCGCGCTTTGCTATCAGAGGTAAACCGCTGCTGTTACGCTTAGACACTTGAGTCGAATTACCGGCTGCAAGGCTATTCCAAGGTCGTCTTGATTTAAATTGGAGGCGGCACCCAGATTTGAACTGGGGGTGAAGGTTTTGCAGACCCTTGCCTTACCACTTGGCTATGCCGCCATTCACAGAAAATCTTTCTGTAAAAGCTTATCCTAGACTGGACGTTTACGCCTTGTCAAAGAAAGCCAAACTTTTCCAAACTTTGTGTGTCGGAATGAAGCTTGTATCATACAACCAGGCCAGGTCTAGTTTTACGCTCAGCCGCCGCTAAAGGTCGTTTGAAGGAGTATTTGCTTGCTTGAACTCTTGCTCAGGCGATGTCTGCAAGCAGTTCCTCTGCTTGCCATTCTGTCGATCGTTACCTTTGCAGCTGTCTTAAGTTTGCCGGGAGATCCTGTTGACGTGCTGGTAGGCAATGCGCAAAAGGATATGGACACCCAAGAAATTCAAATATTAAGGCGAGAATTCGGTCTGGATAAATCGCCATTCGAACAGTATGTACTTTGGCTCTCAAATGGGGTCTTCAAAGGAAATTTAGGTCGTTCTTACAAAGACGGTCGGCCTGTCGTGGCAATCATCAGAGAGCGTTTGCCTTCTACCGTGAGACTGGTGGCGACAGCTCTCTTATTGGCTTTCGGTGTCGGTATTTTTTGGGGGCTGGCAATGGTTGCCCTCAAGCAATCTCAGCTTGGAAAGTATTTCGAAGCCGGTTTATTTGTCCTGGCTCTTGTTCTTTATTCAGCACCTGGTTTCTGGATAGGTTTTGTGGCGTTGACTTTGGCTGGCAGGATGAGCATCTTCGGCGACATTCCTTTGCTCGCAGTTCATGAGGCGGGCAAGCCGCCCGTAGGCGCTACCGCGTTTCTTTCCACACTGACCTATGTGCTCTTGCCGGCAGCGGTTCTATCCTTGCGTAGAATGGCGAAAATTGCCCTTTTCGTTCGTACTGCAACGCTAAACGAATTGTCTCAGGAGTATGTTACAACCGCACTCGGAAAAGGACTTTCGCGTATTAGAGTGCTGACCAAACATGTATTGCGAAACAGTTTGGCTCCGATAATCAATTTGGCAGGTCTTTCTCTGCCCTCTTTGCTGGGTGGCTCAGTGCTGATCGAGACTGTATTTGCCTGGCCGGGGATGGGACGACTGGCTGTTGAATCGACCTTCGGTAGGGACTATCCAATGATTCTTGCGCTCGTAATGATGTATGGAGGTTTAGTAATAGTCTCCAACCTTGCTGCCGATATCTTCGAACTTATGACGGATCCACGCCGCAGAGAGGCTTATCTTGCCGAAATTGAAGGAGTAAATTCTTGAAGTCGCAAGCTAGATTTACAATTTCAGATCCGCGCCATGCTTCAATGCGCATGTGGATTGGTGCTGGGCTCATTGCCTTGGTTTTCTCATCTGCCCTTCTGGCACCACTAATCGCGCCGTCCAAAACCTTTCTATGGCCCGTGCCGGTCAATCTCGATGCGATAAATCTCCCTCCCCTTTCTCACGGACATCTTCTGGGAACTGATTTGTTGGGAAGAGATATTCTTGCCGAGGCTCTCTGGGGCGCGCGCATGTCACTGGTGATAGGAATTGTAGCTGCAGTCGTGGCGGTTTCCTTTGGTGGCGTATGGGGGGGGCTGTCAGCTTTTCTGGGAGGACCGATCGATACGCTCATGATGCGATGCGTGGACGGTCTTCTGGCTATTCCAAACATAGTTTTGCTGCTGACAATAAATACACTTCTGTCAGCAAATACGTTTAATTCGTTTCCTGAGTGGTCTTTGCGTCTGCTCAAAGTGACCGCTTTCTCAAGTGGCTATCTACCTCTCTTTACGGTCATAGTTGTAATCAGCGCCACTACCTGGTTAGAGGCAGCACGAATCAGCAGGTCGAAAATCCAGTCAATACTTCTTGAAGAGTATATATATTCTGCGAAAGCCTTAGGAATCAGTGTCACGCGCATGCTGTTCAGGCATCTTATGCCGAATGCTGCGCCGGTGCTTCTGGTGGAAGCTACTTTGCTTGTTTCTGATGCCATACTAATGGAAGCTGGTTTAAGTTTTCTGGGACTTGGTCTGGGCCCGTCGACGCCAAGCTGGGGCAGTATGTTGACCTCCGCCCAATCAAGCTTAATCGAAGGTAACTGGTGGGCGGTAGTAGTTCCTGGTGTGCTCATAACGACAACTGTTGTGGGCGTAAATCTACTTGGAGAGGGAATTCTAGAGAGTCAGGGCGGCAAAAGACTGGCCGCTTGAGGCTCATGAAAGGTCGATTTCATTCGGATACAATTACTTTCAGACTGAGACTGATTCAAACGTCCACTATTAAGGAGCAAGTTTTGCAGCGATGAAAAAATGTCTTGCCTACCAGGTGAAATTTCGCAAGCTTGCTGTTTACGTTTTACCGCTTGCTGTTTGCTGTTTGGCGTCTTGCGGAAACAGCAAGGATGTCACCTACAAATCCGGGGGGATGACTCATACAATTGCCCAGGGTGAAGGCTCAATTCCAGACGAATTCAAAGCTCTAATTTATCCGGAGGCGCAGGCAACTGGTTCTGTTTCAGCCGATGGTAACGATCAAGAACAGTCAAAATTCGTGATGTTACAAGCGAAAGCAACAGCTGAAGATGTTAGCAAGTGGTATCAGGAGCAGTTGCAAAACAATGGCTGGACCGTAGGAAATGTCCAGAATAGTGCGGATGTAATTAGCATCAGCGCACAGAAGAAGGAAATTGAGATGAACGTCATGATTGACGAAGATCAGGGCAAGACGACTATCAATCTTTCACTGGCTAAAACAACCGATCAGGTGCCCGACGAATCGGAAACCGAAAATTTCGTACCAAATAAGGCTGCCCCTCCAACTGATTGAGAAGCTGGGAAGTTATGCCACAGAAAGTTGAGCCTATCGCAGAAGTGATTTCTTCCTCAATTACTGGTGTTGTGGCTCAATGCCTCATGTCTTTAGATAATGATGGTATGCCTGACACTTCGAAACCTCGTTTCGGCAGTTTTCTAAAGATTCGAACTGCCAGTAACTTCGACGTCTTGGCCGTTGTGCATAACGTGATAACAGGGTCCCCTGATGCCATACACCAACCTTGGGCTCTCGGTTTGTCTCGAGAACAACTGAGAGAAGAACAACCACACATATTTTCGCTACTGAGAACTGAGGTTCATGCGGTAGTTGTCGGCTATATGGAAAATGGCGAGGTCTACCAGCATCTGCCTCCGATACCACCTGAAGTGCACGATTTTGTTTTTCCGGCCGACGATGATGAAATTCGCAAAGTTACCCAAGGATTTGATTTCTTGCGATTAATAGCTACGGTCACCACCGTGCCCCAAGATGAGTTAGCTGCAGCCAGTATTCGCGAAGCACACAAAGCGCATTCGCAAGACTATTCTTTTTTGGTCGAGGCAGGCCAGGCTCTTTCTCACATCTTCAAAAACGATTTTGACCGCCTAGTGACAATCCTGCGCAAAATTCGCCCCAGTTCCTCCGCCCGTTCATAAACGCCAACTTCATTATGTTGGATCTAGAAGTTAGACCGTTAACGGTCTAACTTCCATCGCTCGGATCTGGCTGCCGAATTTTTTTGTAGTAAATCACATTTTTTTTGAACTTTTTCTCTGGCTGGAACGTATTCAAAAGAGAAGGATCTGAGGCAGAGGAAATGGTTTTCAATCGTGAATCTGAATCTGCGTTTGAACTTGCTTTGCGTGCGCTGCCTGCTCTCAAGGCTGAGTTTGGTCCAGAAGAAAAAGCACGCAAAATTGTTTTCCAACTGCTTGCAGAGCGGAAAATAATCGTGTGCTCTCAGTGCAGTTACGAAAACAAAATTCCGTCAAGCGAGTTCAGGATGTTCCGTTGTTGTAAATGTCGCAAGGAAGTCTGGGTGACAGCCAGGACTCAGTTTCATAAAGCTAGGCTATTCTTTGTTCGCCTTGCTATTCTGCGCTTGCACGAGATGGGGATTTGCATAAACCCTAATCAGGCTGCCGTCCTTTTGCGTGCTTCGTACGCAGCTGTCAGTAATATCTACAAGCAGTTGGGAATAACCGTCAGTTCAAGAATTCCAGAGAGCGCGTGCGAAGTTTTGACCGAAAGTGCGATCCCAATAGTAAGCCGTCGGACAAGGTTTACACCGGCAGAGAAGGCACCATTTCAGGAAGAATTTGAGATGCAGCAGAAACTAAAGGACGAAACCTCTTCGGCAATTTCGAGCACTCATACTGAGCAGGGTTTTCCTGAGATGTCAGAGCTTGAAGTATTGATCCTTGAGCTTATAGGAAGGAATTCAATATCGTTTGAAGAGCTCCTCAGTAAGACAAATGCTGAATCCAGAGCTCTCTCTGTCAGCATAACTCTTCTCGAACTGCGTGGGGTTTTGGAAGCGAGAAACGGAAGTTTTTTCAAACGCTCTCTTTCTGTGCACATTCAAATTCCTCAATTTGATGACCGGCAAACGCACGCAATTGAGAGTTTTTGCTCATTCATCAAAGACTATTTTCAAGGTGTTGGTAGGAAGAATCTTCAGATCTATTCTTCTTTTCACTGGCTTGCATATGATCGCAAGACATGGTCAAAAAATTCATTGCGTGATTTATTTATCGCGCATCCCTATATCTCGTATCAAGAAATACTGGAATACGTAACTCCACTTGCGTTCAAAATTGTTCCGCGCTTCAATACGTCTTAGGAAAAAGCGTCAGCAAAAATTCCTTCGTTAATCATGCCTTGACGGAGTTTGTTTCGCCATATTTGAGATAAATCCATATTGCTGCAGCCACGATGATGATGAGTAGCGTCGATACAGCGCATCCGAATGCCCAATCTCGCACTGCCAGGAATTGATTTTGAATCAAGTTGCCTATGAACATGGTTTTTCCACCACCGAGTAGATCCGGCGTGACATAATCTCCCAGTGCCGGAACAAAAACCATGATGCTACCGGCAATCAGTCCGCGAGAACTTAGCGGTACGGTGACCTTAAAGAATGTCTCCAACGGATTGGCGCCCAAATCCGCAGCTGCTTCTATCAATCTTGCATCGAGTTTTTCCAGGGCTGCGTAGACTGGAAGCACCATGTAGGGCAGATAGTTGTAGACCATTCCCAGCAGGACAGCATAGGGAGAGTAGAGCAGGAATGGTGGATTTTGCCATCCAAATGCGGACAATAAATCAGAAAGAATGCCGGTCGGCCGAAGAATTGTTATCCACGCATAAATTCTCAGAAGAAAGGATGTCCAAAGAGGCAAAACGAACAAAGTCATTAGCAGCCCTTTGTATTTTGCGGGTACTGAAAAAGCCATCCATGTAGCTGTCAGCGTTCCAAGAATAAGGCAGACCACAGTCGTCATCGCTGCCAGAGTCATGGACCGTATCAGTGTAAGCAGATAAGGTCCTGAAAAGAAGCGCAGGTAATTATCAAAATTTAGACCTGTAAGCGAGACGCGACCAAGATCATCTCGATGCCCGACGCTGAAAACAAGCAAAATGATGAGAGGCAAAACCATGAAAATCGTCAGCCACATTCCGGCAGGCAGTAGTATGAGACGTCCTTTCAAAAGTCCTTGCCTGCTTTACGTTTTGCCATTTTTACCTCAGTCTGCCCCAATGCGGGGGCAAGGCCTGATATCTTACCGTATATAGGCTTTTAGCCTCTCAGTCGACCGGGCGGAGGATGTGGATATGTCGCAGGGTAAAGAGCGCCTGTTTCTCAGGCAGTGGATAGGTGAGAATGTTTCTGTTGTCACGCGCGAGCAGTGGAAATACTCAGGACAGCTCACCAATATTGTTTTTGACGGTACTCGTCTTATGTACATAACATTAGATGACAAGCAGTGCCTGAATTTTGATCACATTGTAGAAATCAGCCTGCAGGGCGAATAGGACGTGTCCCTTGAAAGTTCTTTTCCTCGGAACACCTGAATTCGCAGTTCCTACCCTCACGGAATTGATTGCTTTTCCAGAGACAGATGTCGTCGGCGTCGTCTGCCAACCAGACCGACCGGCAGGGCGCGGCAACAAAGTGCATATACCGCCGGTTAAGCAAGTTGCATTAGAGCACAACATTCCTGTTTTGCAGCCGGTCAAGTTGGCAAAAGAGCCAGCTGTCGTTCAAGCAATGCGCGATCTCACTCCTGATCTGATTGTAATGGTGGCATTCGGGCAAATTCTCAAAAAAGAAGTGCTGGATTTGCCACCAAAAGGCGTAATGAACCTGCACGGCTCTCTCCTTCCGAAATTGCGAGGAGCTGCACCGATCAACTGGTCGATAATGAATGGTGATACTGTCGCTGGTGTCACGACAATGTTTAGCGATGTCGGAGTGGATACCGGACCGATGCTGCTCAAGGCAGAGGTCCCGCTCGATGACGAAATGACATCTGTCGATTTGGCGCATGAATTGTCGCTGGTCGGAGCCAAACTGGTAATCACGACAATCAAGAAAATGTTGGATGGCACGTTGGTTGCCGAGCCGCAGGATGACAGCCAGCATACCTATGCTCCCATCCTCAACAAAGAGATGGGAATCATCGATTGGCATTTGGACGCCCGCAAAATCAACAATCGAGTGCGCGGACTGCAACCTTGGCCGGGTACATCGGCTAGCTTCAAAAACAGTCAATTGAAAATTTGGAGAACAAAAGCTCAAACAGGTGAGTTTGCCGAAACCCAACCCGGCACACTTCTTTTGGATGCCTCTCATGTCTATGTCAGCTGCGGGCCAAAAGGCACCGAACGTCTCGAGCTGATCGAAGTACAACCCTCCAGCAAAAACAGAATGCCTGCTCAGTCCTGGGCCAACGGTATCCACCTTAAAAGTGGTGAGGAGCGTTTCGACTAGTGTCTGAAGACTCCTCACACTCCCAAGACTCCTCGCGCTCTAAGAAATCCTCGCGCTCTAGGATAGGACCGAGGAAAGCAGCTCGTATAGCCGCGGGCGAAGACCTGAAAAGCCCCCCCCGCAAGAGCAATTCTGGGCAAACCGCTTCTGGGCAAACCGCTTCTGGGCAAACCGCTTCTAAGCGAACCGTTTCTAAGCAAAGCGTTTCTATGCAAACCGCCACCGGACAAACGGCTTCAGAGCAATCCGCGTCTTCACAAACTTCCAACCAGGGCGCTCTCGCTAAAAAAAACAGAACATCAGCTCAGAATAATGCAGATTCCAAAAAGAATTCGCAGGGTATGTCTTCCAGAAAGTTAGCGCTGGAAACTTTGATAAAAATCGAGAAGGACGGCGCCTACGCAAATTTGGCACTGTCCGCTGGTTTTGAAAGACAAGGTTTGAGTGAGAAGGATCGTGCTTTTGTCACCGCTCTTGTCCAAGGTGTTCTGCGCAATCAAAATCTGCTCGACCAGAAGATTCAGTCTCTAAGCAAAGAGCCGCTGGCAAAAATGCCACCACTCTTGCGTAACCTGCTTCGAATGGCGGTTTTTCAACTGGATGACTTGAGCGAAACTCCCGCGCACGCAGTCCTCGATACCTCTAACAAATTGGCAAGGGCGCTCGGTCATGAGGGGCTGGTTCGCTATACAAATGGTGTCTTGCGCAATTATCTGCGTAAAAGAACAAGTATCGACCCGGCGACAAGCGATCGATTAGAAGCTAAAACCAATTCCTGTGACCCGGAGGAGCTGAGTGTTCAATACTCGCTTCCTTCGTGGTTGATCGTCAAATGGATTGAGTATTACGGTTTGGAAGAAACTCGTGCTCTGCTTAATTGGTCAAAGAGAGAACCTGGTTTGACCGTGCGCGTTTCAGAAGTGAGTGTCGAGCCTCAAACTATGCTCGATATCATGAACAAGAATGGATTTGCGTGTCGAGCCGGTACGCTCGTCCCTGCTTGCCTCATCTTCGAAAGAGAGGATGGCGGCAAGTCCTTTCGTGGCTCGCCGCAAAAATTGCCTGGCTACGATGACGGATTTTTTGTCGTTCAAGACGAGGCGGCAGCATTTGTGTCTCTTGTTGTCGCTCCTGAAAAAGGCGAGACAATTGTCGACTTATGCGCTGCGCCTGGTGGAAAAACGGTTCATCTGGCTGAGATGTTGGAAAACACTGGGCGGGTTGTGGCCGTTGATAAGCACGAGTCGAGGCTCAAACTTGTCAAAGAAGTAAGGCTGAAGCAGGGCTTGAAGAATCTTGAAATAATTGCAGCGGACGGGCGCCAATACGAGCTTGGTAAACCGGCAGATCGTGTTTTACTGGATGCACCGTGCAGCGGCACTGGCGTAATAAACAGGCGCACAGATATTCGATTGAACCGCAAAAAGGAAGACATCGAAGAGCTCAATTCATTGCAGCGCGAATTGATTTCCAATGCAGCCAGGTTGGTTAAGCCAGGCGGCGTCCTTGTTTATTCAACATGCTCGCTCGAGCCTGAGGAGAACATTCAGGTAATCGAATGGTTTTTGAAAGAAAATCCTGATTTCAGAGGCTCCTCTTTGTTGCCTTTTATAAGTGAGGAGATTCAGAATGTTTGGTTTTCCGAAAGCGTCGAGGCGAAACTTCCTGCCGTTTCCACAAAGGCTGCCGCTGAGAAAGGTTATATTCAGCTGATCCCGACTCGACATGGTGTATCAGGATTTTTTGTATGCCGCTTGCAGCGTAACCATGATGACGAAGGCTAGGCTTTTCGTGGTAGTACATAAGGGGGCTCTTCTGTCCTTCTAAAAGGAGCAAGAATTTGAACTTTCTTGTTGATGCTGGCATATTCTGCGCCGCCGCCTATCTTCTGGCTTCAATAAAAGTAGTCAAAGAATATGACCGTCTCGTTATCTTTAGATTCGGCAAAGCAATTGGAACGAAAGGACCCGGTTTGACTTTCGTTTGGCCGATTGCAGACAGTTATAAAAAGGCGGACTTGCGCATCATTACAATGTCTATCCCGATGCAGGAAATTATCACCAAGGATAATGTTTCGGTGCGTACTGCAGCAGTTTGTTTTTTCCAGGTCGTGGATCCGTTCAAGGCAGTCACCAAAATCGAAGATCCAATCGAGGCGACCCGTCAAATTGCTCAGACAACCCTTCGGAGTGTTCTCGGACAACATGAGCTGGATGAATTACTGAGTGCCCGCGATTCGATTAATGCTCAGCTCTCGGCCATCATCGACAGGCAAACCGAAGGGTGGGGTATAAAAGTCAATTCGGTCGAAGTTAAGGACGTGGAAATTCCGGAAGGCATGCAGCGCGCTATGGCTCGACAGGCGGAAGCCGAAAGAGAAAGAAGAGCCAAGGTTGTCGCTGCCGAAGGAGAGCATCAAGCAGCAGAGAAACTTGCTGAAGCCGCGAAGCTCATCGCCGCACAACCGGGAGCCATGCAATTGCGGCAATTGCAGACGATGGTGGAAGTGTCGGCTGAGAAGAATTCCACCCTCATATTTCCTATCCCGATTGAGTTCATGTCCGGGATTCAAACCGCAGAGCAGGAAGAATCGCAAGGAGCTAAACTGGACGTTTCGGCCGCCAATAAGCAAACCGAAAAGGAGCCGAGGTAAGCAAGCCGTAATCGTGAAAAAGTAGATCTACTTGTCCTTTAGGAATTCCAGAAGCGTCGTTTCTTTGGGACGGGTCATGATCCAGACACAGGCTTCCGTAATTGCCTCTTTGAGCGGCGAATCATGCGCTTCATTTACGTCTGCTTCAAAAATCAACTTATAGGGCGCGATGTTTTCTCCGTACCAGACAAATATTTTTGTCTGCTTGCCGCGACCGAAGTTGATGAGCAGATGGTCCAGTTCTTGAGGCGGTGTGACGTCGAAGCCTTGTTTGAACTCGCGCACCGTATCAGTGGCGAAGGGGACATCCAGACCAGCATTCCACTTAGCGAAGAGTCCGCCCTGCGAGCATGAGCGCCCGCGCAAAATTACCAGCCCGCAATTAGATTTGCCTCCTTGCGAGTCGGATGCGTCTTTGCGCCTGTAGGAAAGCCAGCCTTTCCAGTCTTTCGGGACCTGGTCAGATAGTTTGATGCCCACTTCCTGTTCAATTGCCTGGAGGCAGAGTTCGCATTCGTACGGCAAATTACTAAGCCCTGCTGCACATTCCTGCTTTGCTAGAAGCTCTGATTCCAATTCCAGTAATTTGTGATTGAACATGACCCTTAATGCATACTGTCCTTCAACTTATATGCCCTTTCTCAGAAGGGTGTAGATGGCAGCAACTCGCGCATTGCCAATACGACCGACATTATTAGCATAATCACTCCGAAGCCTCGTCTGAGAAAAGAATCTTTCAGCTTCAAGGCAAGCGCGCTACCGATAATAGAGCCAGGGATGGAGCCGGCGATCATCAGAAGCGCCAATGCTATATCTACATGTTGAAGGGCGAAGTGCGATAGCGTGCCGGGGATTGAAACTGCGGCAATGACAATCAAAGAAGTTCCGAAAGCGGCTTTTACGCTGAATCTGTAAAAATAGAGCAAGCAGGGGACCATGAGAAATCCTCCGCCCACGCCGAAAAATCCGGCGAAAAGACCAGCCGAAAGTCCGACAATGTATGGACCCAAGCCATTTGCTGCTTCCTTATTGCCTGAAGGCAAGACTGCCTCCTTGCTGTTGATGGTAGCGGCTTCTTTTTCCCTTTGTTTTTTCAAATTCTCGCCAATTGAAAAGGACAGATCGACGCCGGCGATGCAGACAAGCAGTGCAAAAAGCAGCATTAGCACTTGCCCTTCCACGTACTGTGTGGCCGCTGCACCGGCCACGGTGCCAAGAACCGCAGTTGGTGCCAGCTTGGCCGCCATGACCTGATCGAATTGTTTTCTCTTTATGTAATTGATAGCGCCGGCTACCGAAGTAGGGATAATTAGCGCCATTGTGGTGCCGACGGCGACATGAGGATCGATGTTGAGAAACATGCGAACAAGAGGAGTGCACAGTATCCCTCCGCCCACTCCGAAACAGCCTGACATGAGACCGGTTAGAAGACCGATGACGAGCGCTTTGACGATAAATGACAGTTCTAAAATCACATGTATGTCGAGAGTAATTTTCCTAAGTCGGGGTTCTCGCCGATCATGCGATGGAACATGGGATTGCGGGCGAGAATTTTGGCCAGACTGCGGTCGTTTTTGATGGCTCGATAAATTCCTTCCGGATCTCTGGCAATTACTCGGTCACATTCAGGATTGACAGCCAGTTTGCGGGCGACGTCTTTCCATCGTGTCAGGCGTCGGCACAAATAATGGTCTGCTTCGGCTATTTCACCGAGCCTGGGATGCTGCGCCAGAAGCATCGATGCGGAGTGAAAGTCGGCGATAGATTCAATCAGTTGAGGATTGGCCATTGCCGCTCGGTCCAACCAGTGATATCTGGCCATGGCATTGGCAGCTTTTCTGTCTTTGCGAATACGGTTGGGCCTTATCGATTTGGTCGAGTTGTTTGGACCTAAACCCGGTCGCAGTTGATTATTAGGATCGTCAGCTCTGGTTTCAAGAGTAAAGGAGAAAAAGGCAGGCGCGACAAGCAGCACTGCTTTGAGAAACGACGACCGGCGTTGAATCATCTCGACCTCGAGCGGCTTTGGTAAGTGGAAAGTTCAATACCGGAAGGAAAGAACGATCTTCAATATTTTAACCATTTGTTGAGCTACAGGCCATAGTAAACAGCACCAGAACAAATGAGCGGCAGCGCCACAAAGCTTGTAAGCCCCCAGCAGGGGCACCTTTAGGTACAATACGTTTGGAACGGCACGCTGAAATCCCGAATTTATGAGACTTTTCGCTGCTCATTCCCCCAAGCCATTCCAGCTCATTCGATCCGCAGGAGAGCCTCAACCCCGTGAGCACAGTGAGCAATCAAGGACCGACGGGCAATCAGCCCGATAAAGTCGAAAACAAAGTACCGGGGGATATTGCCCCTGAAAAGTCCTCTGAGCAAGGGCTTTCCCTTGGAGACATGGTTTCTCGGGGTGACCGTTTGCCGGCAGCTCACAGTGCCGCAAGTAAAGACCAGGGCGGGACTGAAGAGCAGAAACTCGCCCGTCTCAACAATGACCTGACTCCGTATATATCGGGAAAACTTGGCAGGGGCGCGCTTTCTCGGGGCTTAGGTCTTTCCGAGGAACTGGGCAGAGAATTGTCGCGCGAAGCAGGCTCCGAGCCCTTCAGAGACAGGGTTTTGAAGGGAGAGGCCAGTCTTCCTGTTCGGGAGTTTACCTGGTCAAACCAGCGTCAGATGGACCAGTCCTCTAATGCCGGTCTAGGCATACCACTGGGTTTGCGTCAGTTTTTTCAGCTGAGAAAGTCTGAATACCAAACCGAGCCTGACAAATCGGACTCGAAGGCGAATGTCAAGGTTGAGAATTTTTTGAACCAAACTCCAGTTAATGATAAAGAAAAGCGCTCTCCCGCCGAAGAGAAGGACCTGGAGCAGTCTCGTGAAGCTTTGAAAAACGCCGTCAGCTCGGAAGACAGACTATCAAAAGCTCTTCATCTAGCGAGGCTTTATCAGCATTTACGCTATATTGATGAG
>CAZBOX010000087.1:0-20745 GCA_964493595.1 uncultured Candidatus Obscuribacterales bacterium
GTCCAGTTCCATCAGACGGTGACAAATTTCAGACGCTTCCGTCGCTTCTGCGGTGAATCAGCTCTTTGCACACTGTAAAGAGCTGATTCACCGCAGAATCGTTCTGCCATTTTGGTAACCCAGCGTGAATATTCTTCTGCATCTTTCCACTTCCTTTGTTTGCAAAGCAAATCAGCGAGCTGTTGCCCGTGGCTGATGGCCAGCATCTCGTAGCCGTATGTCGGCTCGCCTCCCAGGAAGTTATCTACGATCGACCTGTAGTTTTGAAAAAGCAATCTATCCAGTGCTTCGACGCGTCCGTACTTTCCTGTGCGTTGAGCCAATCGTGCGTACTCAGATCTTACTAAGCTGACCGAGAGGGGAGGCACCGCGGCTTCGCAGGCGTCCATTGCTTGTACAAGTAATTCTTCGGCTAATTCATAATTCTGATGCACTACTGTCTGCAGTCTGGAAAGCCGCACAAGCGCTTCGGCTGTATACCGAGCACAAGCCTGCGGGCGGTTTGTAGCCAGCTCTATGGCTTGGTCGTAAGCGTCTTCCGCCTCCTCGAACTGTTCTTTGCCGAAATAATGTTTGCCAAGGGATGACGCTGCATCTACAGCCTGCTGGCAGCATTGCGGATCGTCTCTCAAGATGGGCAGGGCTCGCTCAATGAGCACTGCTGCTTCATCGTCATCATCGTAGCTCATGCACATGTTTCCCAGGGACAGGAGTGTTCGACCCAGCAAAGACTGATCCTCAGGCGGGTTCGTCTCCAGGTCGTCCAGAAGGTCTCTGAGCAGGCTTTCCGCTTCATCCTGTCTTCCATGCATGTTGTAGAGATGCGCAAGCTGCTCAATTGCCGCTGCTGCTCGCTCGTCACGAACTTCTCTGTACACCAAAATTGCTTGCTTGAGATTTTTCTCCGCCTCGTCAAGTGTATAAAGGGTGCCCAAACGACCGAGCTGGGTAAGGATCGTCGCCACTTCATGATGAACCGGACCGTAGGCGTTCTTAGCTATGCCGAGGGCTCGCTCCAGCTCGTCGAGAGCCTCGCCGGCACGTCCTACATTGGCGAGGGCTTCTGCATGTTTGCACAGTGATTCGCAAAGGCGAGTGTTGTTGTATCCGAAGCGCTCCGCCTCAGCAACAGCTGTAGCCAGGTGCTTTTCAGCCGCCTGCCAGTTCTCCAGCTCGCACTCTTTTCTGGCAGCGTCTATGCACTGCTGCCACTTTTGAAACACCTATCTAGGTTCCTGATTGTTCTTTATTGGGCCTATATAGTCTTTTTAATACGCTTAACTCTTTAACTGCCCACAACCTGGGTGGATTTAACCTTGCGAGCCGGCGCTGTATAATCGCATTGTGAACGTGATTGACCCCGTAGGATTGATATATAAGGCGATTGGTTCTGACGAGCCGTTTTACAGGCTGGTCGAACACTTTTATGCGGGTGTCGAAAAAGACCCAGTCTTGCGACCGCTCTACCCTGAAGATCTGGCGCCCGGCAAAGAGCATCTGGCACTCTTTCTTATCCAGCGCACTGGCGGCCGGCAAACCTACAGCGAGCAGCGAGGACATCCTCGTATGCGTCAAAGACACATGCCTTTCAAGATAGGCAAGAAAGAACGTGACGCGTGGATCAAGAATATGGATGCGGCACTGGATTCGGTACCGGAATTTGCGGCACATGCTCAGACGATGCGCGAATTTTTCGACAGTTTTGCAACCTTCATGATCAACCAGCCTGAGTAACTGGCGGCTAGTTCACTTTGCTGTTGATCAGGCTTTCTCTGAACCTCTGTGCTGAGGCTAATGCTTCGTCGCCGGTTTTATTCTGCGCGACGAAATGTCCCATTTTTCGCTTCTCTCTGGCTTCGTGTTTTCCATAGAGGACAACGTCGATGATTTCCGGAAATGCCTCCAATGCCTGCAGATTCAGAGGCTTCTGCCCGTTCGTGCCCTGGGCGAGATAGACATCGCCCAATAGATTTCCCATGCAGTACGAGCCGACGTCGAGCCCTTTTGGCTGGGTAATCGGAATGTTCAAGAGCACTCTGGCGAGACTATCGAATTGACTGACGCTCGAGGCGACTCTGGTGACGTGTCCTGAGTTGTGCGGTCTAGGCGCCATCTCGTTGATATAGATATTCCATTCACCGGAGGTGATGCCGTTTGAGTTTGGACAGGGATTTTTTGCCAGAAAGAATTCTATGCACAACAATCCCTGCACATCCATCTTTTGGGCAGTGGCAAGAGCGATGTCCTGCAGTTTGTCAGCGACCTCCAGTGGCAGTCGCGCCGGAAATATCGTGAAATCGAGAATGTGGTTTTTGTGGATGTTTTCAAAGACGGGATAGACGTAATCTTTGTTTGCTGGATTGCGAACCACAATGCAGCTCACTTCCATGGCAATGTCAATCACCGCCTCGATAACGAAACCGCTTCCCTCGTGTTTCAGCAAATCGGTATCATCTATAAGAGCTTCTAACTCTTTTGTGGTTTTTATCAACCACTGCCCCTTCCCATCGTAGCCACCACGTGCAGTTTTGATGATGTATGGAAGTTGGAAAGCACTCGCCTCTTTCTCTAGTTCATTTACCGTTTTTGCCGTAGCGAAATGGGCATGAGGCAGATTGTTTTCTTTGAGAAACTCTTTTTCCTGAATGCGATTTTGGCAGGTGGCAAGCACTTTTACGCTCGGCAAAATTGGCTTTACTTTAGCCAGCGAATAGAGTGGTGCACTCTCGACGTTTTCAAACTCGTACGTGACCACGTCGCAATGATCGAAAAACTGGCGCAGCGCTTCTGCATCGGTAAAAGGTTTGGTAAAGGAGCGCGCCGCCAGTCTGTGAGCCGGGGCATTCACGTCGGGATCGTAGACCGCAACGGTGCCGCCATAACGATAGATACTTTCGGCCAGTAGCATGCCTAATTGCCCGCCGCCGAGGATACCGACTGTCGCCATTTTTTGCTTCTCTGCCTCTTCTCTGTTTCCTAAGACCGACTCAGGCTTTTTTGATAGTCAGTCGTTCCTTGACTACCGCATCTCCCGCGCGAGCCTCATCGGTGAGCTTTTCCCTGTATGCCTTCAGCGAAGAAAGAAGCTTTTCGTCTTCCAGCGCCAGTATCTGCACAGCAAACAGAGCGGCGTTTACTGCGCCTGCTTGCCCGATTGCGAATGTTGCCGTCGGTATACCGGAAGGCATCTGCACAATCGAAAGTAGGCTGTCGACACCTTTCAGCACGCGCGACTCGATCGGCACGCCCAGCACCGGCAGTGGTGTCAAGGCTGAAACCATTCCAGGCAGATGAGCGGCACCGCCGGCTCCAGCGATGATTACTTTCAGCCCGCGCTCTTCAGCGCTAGTGGCATACTCGAACATCTCTTTGGCCATGCGGTGCGCGCTTTTCACCGAGATTTCGTAAGGGACATTGAAATCGATAAGTATTTGTTCGCCGTGTTTTAAAGTCTCGTAATCGGATTTGCTTCCCATGACGATGCCGACGACAGGCTTTTTCATCTCATGTCCCTCTTTCTCTTGAGTCTAGTGCTTGAAGCAGCGTTGTCCGGTAAAGAGCATCGTGATACCTGCCTTTTCGCAGGCTTCGATGACTTCTTTGTCCTTGATACTGCCGCCCGGCTGGACTATCAATTTGATGCCTGCTTCCTTGCAAGCATCGATATTGTCTGTTGCCGGGAAGAAGGCATCACTGGCAAGAACCGCACCGCGGGCCGCTTCGCCCGCTTGCTCGAGGGCTATTTTCACCGAGGCAATGCGACTGGTCTGTCCGATGCCGAAGCCCAGTGATTTGCCGTCCTTGGCAATGAAAATTGCGTTCGACGTGAGATGTTTCACAACCGACCAGGCGAATTGCGCATCGCCGAGAAGCTCATCGCATCCGGCTCCCGAAACTTTCTGGAATTTCTCTCCGGTGACCGGCGGTTCCGTGTCCTTTTCAATAATCCAGCCGAAGTCCTGGAGATATTTTGCCGTCCACGCATCATGCGCTTGCGGCGAAAGAACGTTCTGTTTGAACTTGAGTACGCGAATGTTCTTCTTGCTGGAAAGAACCTTCAATGCGCCCTCTTCGAAATCAGGCGCGGCTACGATTTCGACAAAGCCTTCGACGATCTTGCGGGCCAGGTCTTCGGTCAGTTTTGCCGTAAAGCCGTAGATGCCGCCGAAAGCAGAGACCGGGTCTGTCGAATAAGCTTTCTCGAATGCTTCGTCCAACGTCTTGCCGATGGCAACGCCGCATGGATTATTGTGCTTGATGATGCAGGCTGCGGGATTGCCTGCATCTCTCAATATGCGAACCAGGCAATAGGTGTCGGTGATATTGTTGGAGGACATTTCCTTGCCCTGCAATTGCAGGAACGGAGGGAAGCTTTCCTCTGTTTTTCCACTTCTGGAATCCGAGTACCAGACAGCGGCTTGATGCGGGTTCTCGCCATAGCGAAGCGACTGGAATTGTGACAGATTCAAGGTCACGGATGGTGGCAAAGCCTCGCCTTCCGCACATTTTTCACTGGCTTTGGCGCCGTTAGTTTTTACGAGCGCTTGCTGTTTTGCAAAATAGTTGGAGATTTGCCGATCATATTCAGCTGTGCGTGTGAAGGCGGCAAAGCAGAGTTGCTTGCGCAGCTCATCGGTGATTTTGCCCTGATTGGCTTTCATAGACTCGATGATTGAGTCGTACTGTTCCGGCTGGCACGCGATTGCGAGATACTTGTGATTTTTCGCAGCAGCGCGAATGAGAGATGGCCCGCCGATGTCTATTTGCTCGACCATCTTTTCTGGCGGCAAACCTTCCTCGAGTTTCTTTTCAAACGGATAGAGATTTACAACTACGAGATCGAGCGGTTGAACGCCGATGTCCTTAAGGACTTTTCCGTCCTCTTCTTTATCTCTATACAAAATTCCGGCAAAAACCTTCGGGTGCAATGTCTTGACGCGACCGCCTAGAATCTCCGGGAACTGGGTCAGATCTTCGACCTTATTGCATTCGATTCCTATCTCTTTGATATATGCGTAGGTGCTGGATGTCGCAATGATATTCAGCTCTCCGAGCGCTTTTAGCTCTTTGAGAAATTTCTCCAACCCGGTTTTGTCGGAAACGCTGATTAGCGCATTGACCATTTTCTTACTCCTTCAAGTTGATTGCGCCGCCGCGTGCGCCAACGCCGTCGATGACCAACTCACCGCGACTGTCTGTAACTTCTCCCACTACCTTTGCGGTAAAACCATATTCAGTGAAAGTTTTCACTATCAGATCAGCGTCACCATCAGTGGTGACGGTCATGCCCATACCCATGTTGAATGTTTTGTACATCTCTTCCGGTTCGATGCTGCGCCCCAGATGTTCGAAAATCTCAGGTACCGGCAAGGTATCAGTCAGCCTATAACCAGCTGTTTTCGAGAGCCTTAGCATGTTGCGCCAGCCGCCGCCCGTGATGTGGGCGACGCCTGTAATGGCCTGCGGTTTTTTGTCCAAGATTTCATTGACAGGCTTCGTGTATATCAATGTCGGTGTGAGCAGTTTTTCTTTCAATGACTTGTCACTGCCGACTAATTTCGATGCCAGGGAAAGTCCGTTGGAGTGGATGCCCGACGAGGCAATGCCTACGACCTGCTGCCCGCTTTTGATTTGGTCGCCAGTAATAAGCTTTTCCTTGCTGACAAGACCGACTGCAAACCCGGCCATGTCGAAATGTCCACCTTTGTATAGGTCCGGCATCTCAGCTGTCTCTCCGCCTACCAGGAGCAATCCTGCCTGGTCGCAACCGTCGACAATGCCTTGCATAATCTGGTCGGCATCTTCGTCTACCAATTTTCCAACCGCATAGTAGTCCAAAAAGGCGACTGGTCGGGCGCCCACACAAACTAAATCGTTTGCGCACATTGCTACCAGGTCTATACCAATGGTGGAGAGCTGTTTGAGTTCCAGCGCGATGAGAAGTTTTGTTCCTACTCCGTCCGTAGTCAGCGCCATGGCGGTTCTCTCGTCGACCGGGTAGACCGCTGCATATCCGCCTGCTGCCGGCCACATCTTCTGGTGTTCATCTCGTCTGGAGAGGCGCTTGAGCCTGGTGACGAAAGCTTCCGCTTTCAGCACATCGACGCCAGCTTGAGCGTATGTTTTTGGTTCCATCAGTTGACCACCATTGCATGAGCGTTCTGAAAGATTCTGAGTCCGGGAGGAGATTTGTCAGGAAGCGTGGTCAAGCGAGTCCAGCTCGGATGCTGCGTCCAACGAACAAACGCTTCTGGGTGGGGCATCAGGCCGAAAACGTTGCCCTTCGCGTTGGTCAAGCCGGAAATGCGATCGAAGCTGCCGTTAATCTCGATCGAATATCTGAGTGGTGCTCCCTTTTTGACTGCTTCTTCATGTTCCTTCGCTGGAGACAGCCGCCCTTCTCCGTGACGTATAGGCAGGTCGAATTCAGTCAGCCCTTCCAGCCATGGACAGGGGACTTTACTGTCTACTGAAAGTTGAACCCATCTGTTAATGAACTTCTTGCCGCTGTTGCGAGAGAGGCTGGCCAGTCTTTCATCCTCTTTTTCAGATTCCGGAAGCAAGCCCAATTGCACCAGGCACTGGAAACCGTTGCAGATGCCAATTACCAACTTTCCGTCATTGACGAATTCTCTAAGGCTCTCCTTCAGAGCGGCTTCGAGCTTGATAGCAAGAACCTTCCCAGAGGCGATTTC
Organism: uncultured Candidatus Obscuribacterales bacterium; assembly: GCA_964493595.1. Classification (GTDB taxonomy): domain Bacteria; phylum Cyanobacteriota; class Vampirovibrionia; order Obscuribacterales; family Obscuribacteraceae; genus QKMZ01. The sequence goes on from CAZBOX010000087.1 coordinate 6,696, forward strand.
GTCGCCGAAGGAAAACCCGCCAGGCAGGGCCAGAAGTTTTGCGTCTTTCAGCAATTTTGGATTCTTGAGCAAATCGCTGGTATGAGTCAGCATAGGATCGAAGCCGGCCAGCTGCAGAGCGAACGAAGTCTCGTCGCCGCAGTTGATGCCATCTCCCGTCAAAACTATTGCTGCTGGTTTCATCTCTGCCGTCCTGCCTTAATCAAATGGAAGTGCCGTTTCCCATGCCGTTTTCATTGCCTGCGTGCTGAGGCTGATCAATTCTTTGTCCTGTGTCTTCATCTCGCTGTCGATAATGTTGAGCATCTGGTCGGCAATTACCTCGCCAATTTTTATCGCGGTCAGACCTTCGAAATGTCTTTCGAAGTCGGCCTTGTAATCGCGCTGGACAGAGACGACTATGTGCCCTGGTCCTTCGCCGAAGAGCAAGGCGTCCGCTCTGGTCACGAAGTCCCATGATTTGAACGCTTGCGTGCCACGTCCTTCGTAAAGATCCGCGAGGTACTTGTGGTAATCACCGATGTCCAGCGCTGCTCCATTTCTAGAACCGATCACAGACTCGGCAACGCAAGTTGCCAGACCGCCTTCCGAGATGTCGTGCGCGGAATGAATCCAGCCGCTCTTGATTGCCGTATGCAGCCTTCTATAGAGGGTTGGAGCCCTGTCGAGGTCCAATTCCGGCAGCATTATCGACTGCCATCCGTTCAATTCCTCATAGTGGCTGGCTGCCAGTCCCAAGACTCCGGCGCTCAGCACATAGATGAGATCTCCGGCTTTTTTGAATTCCATGGACCGTGCAAAGCGCGCTTCCGGGACTCTGCCCATGCATGAAATCAGCAGGGTAGGCGGAATGGCAAGTTTGAGCGCGCCGTCGTCGAAGTTATTCTTCATGCTGTCTTTGCCCGAGATGAGCGGCGCACCATAGGCGGTGACGGCGTCATAAAGTCCCTGACAGCATCGAACCAATTCGGCAAGATGGCGCTTGCCCTGAGGATTGCTATCGCTGTAGACAGGGTCCGGCCAGCAGAAATTGTCCAGCAGAGAAAGGGTGTCCGGATCGGCGCCGACGCAGACGGCATTTCTTACTGCTTCGTCTACGGCACACTGCGCCATCAAATATGGATCGTGCTCGCTCAAGCGCGGGCATAAACCATTGGAAACTGCCAGTGCCGGTGCATGATCAAGTTCGCTTGTCAGCCTGGGCAGCAAGACGGCTGCATCGCAAGGAGCTTTTTGAGATGGTCCCATTAGCGGCTTGATGACGCTTTGTCCTCTGACCTCGTGATCGTACTGCCGGATAATCGGCTCTCTCGAGCAGATATTTGGATGCTTGAGCAACTGCAAAAGAACTCGCCCAAGATGCTCCGGCTGTTTGCCTGTCTTCATCGTTATTTGAGCGGGGCTCCACTGCGATTCGAGCGATAGAATCGGGCAACCGTCATGAAGGAATTCGAGGCTGAGCAGAGCCACTGTCGCGCCATTGTTCTGAACTTCGAAATAGCCCCGGTCTGTGAATTCGCCTATATTGGAAACTTCAACGTTGTGCTTCTCGGCGAGTTTCTTTATACCTTCGAAATCATTGGTCGAAATCGTCATTCTCTCTTGTGACTCGGAGACGACGACTTCCCAGTCAGCCAGACCTGGATACTTTGTCGGAACTCTGTCGAGGTGAATGACGGCACCGCCGGTAATATTGGCCATCTCGCCGACCGAAGATGACAAACCGCCGGCACCATTATCGGTTATGCCTGTAATCAAACCGGCGTCGCGTGCATCAATAACGAAATCCATGAGCCGCTTTTGCGTAAACGGATCGCCGATTTGAACGGCGGACATCGGTGAGCCTTCGTTCAATGATTCCGATGAGAAAGTCGCTCCATGTATGCCGTCTTTTCCGACTCTTCCACCAGCCATGATAATGAAATCGCCGGCTCGAGTATGTTTTTTGACAGCGTCGCTCATCTCTGCGCCCACTTTTGTCTGCAGCGGCAGCAAGCCACCTGTCCCGCAGAATACCAGTGGTTTTGCTCTATATCCCGGGTCGAAATATATCGCCCCGTTAACCGTCGGTATGCCGCTCTTATTGCCGCCGTCTTCTACTCCTTTGCGCACGCCGTCAAGAATTGCTTTGGCGGGCAGAAGTTTTGGACGCTGAGGAAGCGATGCCGATGGATAGGCAAAACAGAAGATGTCGGTATTGAACAGAGGTTTTGCACCGAGCCCGGTACCGAGGATGTCTCGGTTGACACCGAGAATACCAGTCAATGCGCCGCCGTATGGTTCCAGCGCCGAAGGAGAGTTATGGGTTTCGACCTTGAAGCAAACGGCCGTCTCGTTGTCCCATTTGACGACACCGGCGTTGTCTTCAAAGACCGATAGCAGATCCTTGCGCCATTGCGAAAGTTTTTTAGTGGCTGCTTTGATGTAAGTCTTATAAAGGCTTGTCACTACTTCCGTACGCAGCTCGCGCGGTTTGCTGTTGTCTGTATGCGTAATCTTTGCGTTGAAAATCTTGTGCTTGCAGTGCTCCGACCATGTTTGCGCAAGAATTTCCAATTCCACGTCCGTCGGCATATCCGGAAGTCCGCGCTCTTTTCTATCTGCTTTCGTTTGGTCGAGCCTGTAGTAATGGCGTATCGCCTTCATCTCGTCCAGATTGAGCGCCAGAAGTCTTTCTTTGCTCAGTGCTTCCAGTTTGTCGTCGGCCAATTCGAGGCTGACATTCTCGACTTTCGGAGTTTCAGGCAGAACAACATGAGGAAATTTCAGCAAGGCCTCTGCACTGCCTGTGGTTTCATGAACTATAAATCGGTCAGTGAGAGGATGATATTCCTTGTATATGAGAGCATCGCTGATTGCTTTGGCGTCCCCGGATTTCTCTTTGAAGAGGAAGCCTCTTCCGGACGCGACTTTGACTATCTCTTTCAATCCTTTCAGTCTGAGAGCTTCTTCAACCGTGTGCGCCAGGTTGTCCGTCACGCCTGGTAAAAACTGCCGTTCGGCGAAATGCTTGTAGTCTTCTTTTGCAAATCGCTCCAGCCATGCAGAACGGTCTTCTGGTGCGCATGCCAGCACTTCTTGAAAGAGCGAATCAGCCAGAACGTCCTGGATGTCTTTCAGTGTTTTGCTGGAAATTTTGCCGTCGGGCAGCGAGTCTTTTTCAACCAGCAACCAGTAGAGAGGAAATGATTGATGCTCAGCCTCCGATATCACCGCGACGCAAATGGTGGCGGTTTTGGAGATCTCCAGTACATGCTCGTTTTCTCTGTACTTTGCTCCTTGCGTCATCTCCTGGCGGTCTCCCTGTCTGTGCCTTGATTATTCTCTGCCTGCACGGCGTCGTCCTTCAGTCTCTTGAAGTACGTGACTCCGTCCCTGGCAATATTTTGCAAAACCTGCGGGTAAAGCTCGTGTTCTATGCGCAGACCGCGCGCCTTGAAACTCTCGATGGTGTCGTCTTCGGTGCGGCTGAAAGTTGCTTGGGCGAGAATTGGACCGTGATCCACTTTCTCGTCGACCAGATGCACCGTTACACCGGCTACTTTTACCCCGTATTCAAATGCCTCTTCGTAGCCTCTGGTGCCAGGAAAAGCGGGCAGTAAGGACGGGTGAATATTGATCACTTTGAAGAAACCACGCGGGTCTTTGAAATTGGAAAGAAAGCCGGAGGACAGCACTCTCATATATCCAGCCAAAACGATAAAGTCCAGGTCATGCTTCTTCAATTCAGCGTTGACCTTCTCTTCATGTTCTTTGCGCGTAAGTCCCGCGTTCGGAACAACAGCGGTCGCCACACCATGCTTAGCGGCAATATCAATTGCTCCTGCGCCTGGCACGTTAACCAGAACGATTTGCACTTTTGCATCAAGATTGCCTGTAGAAATGGCATCGAGAATTGCCTGCAAATTTGAACCCCGACCCGAGGCCAGGACAGCTATGTTGATAGACATTGGCCAACCTCCCTGAGCGCGATATCCGAACGGCAGGCCATATCTGCGAACTTGATTTGCTTGATTGCTCTGTAAGCGTTTTGTCTGGCATTTTCAATGTTTTCACCAAGTGCCGTCAGAGCTAGAACTCTGCCGCCGTTAGTGAGCAATTTCCCGTCGGTCACCTGCGTTCCGGCGTGAAAAAGAAAAGCATCTGCCGGCAGTTCTGCCACTTCGATTTCTTTTCCCTTTGAAGAAGACTCGGGATAACTTTCACCCGAAAGAACCACGCAAACAGCAGCCTTGTCCAGCCACTCAATACTTTCGTTCTCCAGCCCGCCCCTGGCGCAGGCCCAGAGCAAAGGCAGAATATCCGACTTCAAGCGCGGCATTAGCGCCTGCGTTTCCGGGTCGCCAAAACGGGCGTTGAATTCGAGAACAAAGGGCAGCAATTGGCTTTCCTTGCCAGCCTCATCGGGGCTGCTCTTGCCCTCACCTGCCGAGGCTTCCCGGCCAACTAGAATGCCCGCAAAAAGCATGCCTCTGAAGTCGAGAGTGCCGCTTTTCAGTGCATCTTCAATGGGTTTTATCACTTGCGCTTCGATAGAACTCTTATGACGCTCGAACAGGCGTACTGGCGAATAAGCACCCATACCGCCAGTGTTTGGACCTTTATCTCCGTCGAATCGACGCTTGTGATCCTGGCAAGCTGAGAGTGGCAAAACATTCTTTCCATCGATGAGAAGAAGCAATGAGAGCTCTTCTCCAATTAATTTTTCTTCGATAACTACAGTCGAGCCGGCTTCTCCAAATCGCCCTTCTTTGAAGATTACAGCCAGCGCATCGATGGCTTCACTTTCGCTATTGCAGACGAAAACGCCCTTGCCGAGCGCTAGTCCGTCGGCTTTGATTACGCGAGCCCAATCATTTTGCCTGACAAATTTTTCCGCCGCATCGAAATCATGCACAACCGAGAATCTTGCCGTTGGAATCTGGTGTTGAAGCATAAACTGTTTGGAATGCGCCTTGCTCCACTCTAGTCTGGCTGCTTCTTTCTTCGGTCCGAAAACGGTCAAACCCTTCTCTTCCATGAAGTCGACGATTCCGTCTGCAAGCGGATTGTCCGGACCGATGACGACAAAATCGATATTGTTCTGCAAGGCAAATTCGCTCAATCCGGCAAAATCGCTGACCTGCAGGTTGACGTTAGTTATTTTCTCTTCCTGAGCAGTGCCACCATTTCCTGGCGCGCAGTAGATCTTCCCGGCAAACGGACTCTGGGCAATCTTCCAGCAGAGCGCATGCTCTCGGCCTCCCGAGCCCACCACTAATATATTTATTTTGCGGTCCAGCCTGATCGCCATGCCCTCACCTCTTGCCTTGGGTGGCGGCTGATGCATCGCCTTTCAATTTTGCCGGCAATTCGCTGACGAATTGATCGAGCGTGGGATGATCTTCGAAGACGGCTTTTCCGATCAGATGATTTGCCAGAGTACCGTACAACTTATCTATAGATGCTTTCTCATCCCCTTCGAGACGTTCAGGCGATGATTTGAGTTCGGAGATAGCGATGCCTTTCCAGTCGGCTACGCCTCTGCCTTTCGCCATCAACTGCGCCTTCTTAAGAGATTCTTCCCAGGGTGTACCACGATAGATGCGCCTGAGCATCTCTTTAGAAAGATGAACACCCTTGTATATCAATCTCAGTTCGTCTGGCCCGACGCTGTCTGCCAGAAGCAGTATGCCGCCACTAGTGGTGCTGGAGCTTTCGGCTTCTTTGTGTGCACCATAGTCAATAATCATCTCGAATTTGCCGTCCCATAATTCAATTCCCTTCTCGGCAAAAAGAACATACAGGGCGAGAGCTGCCTGGAATGACATCTCTGTCAAATATTCGAACTCGAATGCATTCAATCCTGAGACATGTGCGGCTTCTTGAGTAGACAACAGCCTGTCTTTCGGTTCCAGTTTTGTGAAAAACTCAATAACCGGACGTTCCAGCCACTCCCCTTCTTTCGGTTGCACTTTCAGTCCGAGTTGTCGAGCATAATCCGGATTCTTCTCCAGTCTTTCTTTCAGCGAACTGCCGGCCGGCATGCCGAAGCGGAAGACGATTTCTAGAGGAACCAAACGTCGACCAGTTCTTTGTGCTTCTGCCTGTGCTTGGGTATGCGGATAGAAATAAGTTGGCTGACCGTCTATTTGGTGCAATTCAGGACGTTCTACACGCGCAGTCAAAACCTCCATCAAGGGCATTGCGCTCAAAAGAGAATCAACAAGAGAAACGTCTTTGTCTTCGGATTCAATCAGTTCTTTAAAATGATGAGGCAAACCAAAATTGACGACTCCGCACACTCCTTCGAATACAGGATGTTTGAATCTTGCATCAAGAAACGCTTTGTCGAATCGCTCCAGGTGTTTGCTGCCCTTGAGACTTTGAAAAATTTCAGGCGAGCCTAGCTGCTCGAAAAAGAACGCGCCCATTTTTGCCAGGGCGCGACCTTTGTTTTCGATTGTGTCAGGCATTTTGCCCCAATCGAAGACTGAGTAATCATCAGTGAAATGAAAGAAGAGGCGATCCGGTCTTTCTTGTGATTTAAAAACGCGCTTTACTGATCCTTCATAAACGAGTTCCAGCCCGCTCGGATTTTTTTGTTTTGTCGCTCCCACTTTTCTATCCTCGAAGAATCTCAGATGTTTTTCAGCACGATGATTTTTTTACGACCGACTCGCGATCGCGGGTGCGCATCGCTTCAAAATCGCGACCCGAAGATATATCGGTGGGATAGTTGCCAGTCAAGCATCCCATGCAGAGAGTTTCGCTCTCCAGCGCTTCTTTCAGACCTTCCAGTGTTTGGAAAATGACTCTGTCGACGCCAAGAATTTCGGCTATTTCCGAGTTGGTGCGATCATGTGCCACCAACTCTTTGGCGCTCGGGAAGTCGATGCCGTAATAACAGGGGCTGACTAAAGGCGGGCATGTCGACAGCAGAGTGACATCCTTCGCGCCGGCCATGCGAATCAGTTTGACGATCTGCATAGATGTATTGCCGCGCACGATGCTGTCATCGACAATCAAGCAACTCTTATTCTCGAATTCATGCCCGATTGGAAATAGTTTGCGTCTGATCGCTTCTTGCCGGCTTTCTTGATCATCCAGAATGAATGTCCGATTGACATATCTGTTCTTGATCAGAAGTTCTCTAAATGGAATTCCCAGTGTCTCTGCAACAGCGATTGCTGAAACGCGGCTGGTTTCAGGCACAGGAACGACAACATCGGCGTGTATGTTTTCCTTTTGCAACTGGCGAGCCAGCACCTGTCCGAGCTTGAATCGAGCGTTGTAGACAGATGTTTCGTCTATTTCGGATTCAACACGTGCGAAATAAACCCATTCGAACATGCATGGAGAGATCGAATCTTGTCTTATGACTTTTCTCTCTATAACTCCATTCTTTGATATATAGACGAGCTCTCCGGTCTTCACGTCTTCGACATCTGTGAAACCCAGGAAGTTAAGAGCGATCGATTCGCTGGCCATTGCATATACTGTGCTGCCGTCTTCTTGAACACGCCGACCGAGGCATAAAGGGCGGATGCCATCCGGATCTCTAAATCCGAAAATGTCGCCTTCGCCTGTCAAGCAAATCACTGAATAACTGCCGACGAGCTTGGACATCAGCCTTTTTACAGCGCCCTGCGCATTCTGAAAATCGATTGGACCAGGCTCCAGCTCATCGCAAAGCAGTTTGAGCATCAGCTCCGAGTCAGACTCTACCCAGGCCGGTTTGCGTGTTTTTGAGTGGTACAGTTCTTCGCGGAGTTTGTAGAAATTGACAATATTGCCGTTATGCCCCAGCCCGAGCCCTCTTTCGTAATCGAGGAACGGCTGCAACATATTCGGATCATTGCGACCGACAGTAGCATAACGAGAGTGTCCAAGCGCCGCATGCCCGGTCAGGGTCTTGAAAGAGCGCTCCGAAAAGACGTTTTCAACCAGGCCGCTTCCCTTTGTCAGGTGAAAGTTGCCTCTCTTCTTTGTATCGATAGTGAGGATGCCCGCCCCGTCCTGTCCTCGGTGTTGCAGGTTCATCAAGCCAAAAAACACGTCATAGGCTGATCCAGGAGTGCCCGTGATAGCAATCAGCCCACACATATGATTCGTCCGCCTAAGAAGGAGCGTCTAGATCCTTAATGGTACGCTGTTGAGCTGCCCGATCCAACTGCCACGGCTCATTTCTTACAGTTCTTGTCATAGAAATTGGTTTAAATCCTTGATCCTCATAATTTGGAATAAATGGATGCTTTTGCCCGTGCAAGATTAAGTCCGCTTGACAAGGGGTGCCAAAATCCATAAATTGGTTTAGTCGGACTACTAATATCCATCTTGCCCGAACTTTAGTAACCGCATCCGCCGATTCATAAGTCTCGCCCGAGAAGCCCTTAAAAAGCGGCTTTTCTTCTTGCAGCCAATTACCCTTGCGCGGCCCGCCCGGTCGTTCAATTTAACTCGAGGAACGCAAAATGGAGCAAAATCTCCTTCGTGTTCGCACGCCTGAATGCGTGCGTGCAGCGCTTTGCGCGCTGTTCCTGGCGTTGTATTTTCTTTTCGCTAATGCACAGATCGTCCTTGCAGAGGAGTCCAAACTGCAGATTCCAGCGCGCCCCGCCTCTGCCGCTGCGCCTGCCAAAGCTGCTCCCTATCGAGAAGACGTGCTTCTCGTCATGCCTCAACGTGGCGCCGATCCTGGCGAGATCACGGATATCTTCAAAGAGATGCGTGGTCAGTTGATAGAGACAATAGGAGAAGGAGAACTCACCTGTTATGTGATCAAAGTGGAAAAAGGAAAGATGCTCGAGAGCGAAAAAAAGCTCCTTCAAGATAAGCATTTTTCCGCAGTTCAGCGTGATTATGTCTTCCAGGCCAACCAGTCCGCCGTCAATGATCCATATTTCTCTTCAGAGTGGCATCTTTCCGCCCTCAATGTAGTTCGTGGATGGACCTATGGGCAGGGAAGCGGCGCCATTATCGGCGTGCTGGATACTGGTACCAATTATGGTATCAGTGAGCTTTCCGGAAAGGTCTATTCGGGATATGATGCTGTACTCAATCGCAGCGGACAGAGTGATGTTCAAGGGCACGGCACTATGGTAGCCACCACTGCCGCGGCGCTGACCAATAACCGCGTCGGCACCGCTGCACCTGCTCGTCTGTCTTATGTCTACCCTATTCGCATAGGCGATTCGAACGGCAGTATCTCGTCGACTGCGCTTCTTAAAGGTATCCAGCAAGCCGGCAATGCCGGTATTCGCATAATCAACATAAGTGCCAATGGTGAGCCTCCTTATTCTTTCTCGAACAGGAGCGTTTACTCTGCTTTGCACACCTATTTCCGCTGGTTTCACGATACAAAAAACGGTCTTATCTTTGTATCGGCGGGTAACTCTCCCGTTCGAGACTCGAATCCAATTCTTCCCTATTTGATCGTTGTTTCTGCCATCAATCCAAGTTATTCCTTAGCAAGCTTTTCCACTTATGGACCGAATCTCTGGTTCACCGCCCCTGGGCAGAGCATATACTGCACCACGAGGGATGGTCGGGTTGCATCCGTCGCTGGAACGTCATTCTCCTGCCCGCTGGTTGCGGCTGTAGCAGCGATGGTTCTGGGTGCGAATCCCTCGCTGCGAAATACGCAGGTGGAGAGCATCATGCGATCGACTTGCTATAAGGCAGGCAATGCGAACAGAACCGAATGGTACGGATATGGAATGCCAAATGCCGAAGCAGCTCTGCGAATGGCTACCGGCAGATAGCATTCGCGAGAGGTTGTGATTATGCGGCGCTCAGTCAATTATTGGCGCGTTTGTCCTGCATAGAACATAGTCTGCTTTGAGCCCGATGGACTGCCTTCTAAATGCAGAACAATAGATGAAAATACCGGCTGGTCTGGTTTTTCATCGTCGCCAGGATAAAAGTTTGCTTGCTTTAGATTCTGGACTATGGCGCTCAAAGACGACTCCGGCACAATCACATTTGTGACTGCGTTGCCTTTGAGGTAGGCATCGACAAATACACGCAAAATCGCATTGGCTGCCGCACTCGTCTCCTCCTGGGTGGCTTGACCTTGCTTATGCGTCACCACTATCGCGACCTGATCGCTGATGCCCAGGCTGAGCGGTTTGTATCTGCGCATGCCCAGGGCAATCCAGTTGCGATAGAAGAGTTCTTCGAATTTGGTTGTCGCGCCGCCGCTTGCCGGCTTGAAACTAACCGTCGCTTTTACAATCGGCTTTAGTGTCGAGTTTTTCTGGTCGAGAAAACCGGAGAGCTTTTCTGTCTCGATTGAAATTATCCAGTCGTAGGTTCTCGCGAGTCCTTCGGACCGGGCGGATGGAAAGAAAGACAAGGCTAAAATAAAGATGACGGCACGCAAGGCGGTGAACAATTTCGACTTGTTCGCCGTGCGCTTATTCATTCATGAAAAACTCATTTGTATTTGGATTTCTGCCCAGGTTCTCCCAGTTAGAAGAACTGGTCATTGTCACTGTGAAAGGAGCATTCAGTCCTGGTATTTTTTTCTCGCCCAGATTGATGAGCAAGAGCGGAGAAATTTCCACGGTGGCGAAAAGTTCCAGCTCATACTGAAACGGTCCATTCGCAGAATCAGGCAGCCAGTCTGCAGGAATATGCTTGGGCTCCGATACGACCAATTTTTTGTCGGGAGTTGCAGTTTTTGTTATGACCAGAGCCAGGCGCAATTTTCTTGCCGTCACCCCGCCGATTTTCTTGAGCAGATCCTGCAAATTTACATCTGTCTCTAACTGCTCGAAAGCGCGGCTGAGAGTTTCTGCGCGCGCGAAATTGACTGCATAACTGGTAATGAGATGATTGGCAAGTCCCCAGCGGATGGGAATCACACCCAGGTCTAAAAGTGGTATGACAAAAAACATCACAAGAATTGTCAGCGCTGCAGCGAATTCGGCCGCTTGCGCACCTCTGCTTTTTCGCCCGTTTGCAGATGCGAGTTTTGTTGTTATGCTGGAGTTTTTGTAGGGCACTTTTCAGCCTTCGAGTCTAGGACGGCATCGCTTTACCCAGAATATCACGCGCATTCGTTCAGTTAAATGCCAAGCAAACACGCTATCAGATATCGACATTTTCGTCCGCTGCGCAACCACGGCAACCTGCTTGTGATGACGGCGATCGTCGGCGGTCTGCTCTTTCTAATTTTGGCTTTCGGCTTACTGGTCTCGGCCTTTTTCTTTGCTCAAAAAAGAGTCCAGCAGCAAGCAGACAGAATGGTTGTCTCAATTGCCAAACGCTTGAATGAGGGCGATCGCATAGGTCAGATCAACAATCTGGTTGAGCGCTCTCGCGAGCTTGTTTTTGTTTCGCGTCACAATGTAACTGATGCGAACGAGCGGCTGGAGCACATTGAGCCACTGGCTAGGCAACTTCTTGAGGAGTCGCGAGCGGGCGCGCAGATGGTCGAAAGTGAGAGAAGCGCGATCGCTCGCAGTATCTCGGATGATGTAATTGCCGAAGCTGAGGAGCAGATGAAAGAGAATGCCAGAGCCGTCCAAGTGAATTTGCCTTTCATGCGTACATTCTCGCCGCGACTTGATAGCCTCGAGTTAGGATATATAGACGACGTCGATAGTAATGCTCTCTTGCCTGAAGGTGTCGGTGAATTGAAAACCTATGACATCGCACGTGATTATGCGCAAAAAGATAGTGGTTTGTACGGTGCAAATGTCGATGCTCGTCTTGCTGGTTCAGACAGCGATCTTGTTTATAAATTTGCATCTCTTGCCGCCCCTGTCAAAAGGACGATTTCGCCAGCGCGCCTTACTGCAGCTGCTGTCTTTCAGCCGCTCGTCAGTCTGTACGATGAAGAGAATAAAATCGGAGGAGCCAGCAATCAGTTGCCTACTGCTGTGAGGCTTGAGCTCATAGCTGGTGTGTCGAGCCGTCCTGACGGCCAAGTTGATAAGCAATTCAAAGTTACAAGTGCCGCCACTACCAGTGGTGCAATGCCGCCGCCTTGATCACGGTTGGAGGGATCTATGTCCGAAGCAGTATCGAATTCAGAACCGGCAGCGTCCATTCAGCAATTGATGTCGCGCGCGCAGTCGGGCGATCCTATTGCTCAATGCACCCTGGCTTTCTATTACGTAGAAGGAAGAGGTGTCGAGCGGAGCCCCGAGCAAGCGGCGCTCTGGTATGAGCGTGCAGCCGCGCAAGAGAATGCTGCGGCCCAGTACAATCTTGCCGACCTGTATTTGAGAGGCAGTGGCGTGCAGCGCGATGTCGCCAGAGCTATAGACTTGTTCTCTCGCTCGGCTGAAAATGGCGATTATGATGCCGCTTTCTGTGTGGGGCTGATTTTCGATAGGGGCGACGGAGTGGAGCAAGATCTGGCTCGCGCTTTTCACTGGTACAAGTTGGCAGCAGAAAATGGCTCCGCCCGAGCGCAATACGATCTGGCAGTCATGTATCGTGAAGGTCGCGGAATTCCTGCCGACAAAGACCAGGCTATGTATTGGTTTACTCAGGCTGCGCAAAACGGAGTCAGCCTCGCGCAGCAAGAGCTAGAGCGGTAATGCGTCGGTAAGACGGAATTATCTAAGCGGAAGTATCTTAGTAGAAGTATCTAAGTAGAAGTGTCAGGTAGAAGTGTCAGGTAGAAGTATCTAAACAGCAGTATCCAAACAGCAGTATCCAAACAGCAGTATCCAAACAGAAGTACCTAAACAGAAGTATCTAAACAGATCGCTCTTGCTTGAGATGATTTTGTGAATTTAAAAGCCGGCTGGAAGCCGGCGCTCCGGCCGTTTAATACGGCGCTCCCGCCTAGTTGCGGGCGGGAGTGCCGGCGGGATTTGGTTGGGCTAGCTCGCTCGATGCAGCGTGGCCGGTGGGCTTGCCGGTTTCTGAAGCGGCTTGTGCTGCTTTCTTTGTGTCGATAGCAGGCTTAGCCAGTTTTGCCAGGATCTGCTTTCTCACCTCTTCATCTTTGAAGGGTTCGATCGGTTGACCCTTGGCTTTGCGCACTTCATTCTTCGCTTCTGCGACGGCGGCCAAAAGCTGGATGTCGAAACCGTCATTCGGCTCACGGTTGAAGCGTTTGAATGTGGGATCGATCCACCAGGGGCCCAGACCTTTCTTGTATTCGTCGTCGGAGAGTTTGACTTCGATGTTGGGCGATATGCCCTTCTTGTGAATGTAATTGCCGCCGGCCGTGAGGTATTTGGCGATACTGTAATTCATGCCCGAGCCATCATCGAGTTTTTGAATGGCTTGAACCAGGCCTTTTCCGAATGATTTTGTACCGACTAGAACTGAGCGGTCGTTCTCTTTCAAGGCTCCGGCAAGGATTTCAGATGCGGAAGCGGACGAGCCGTTGATCAGCATGACGATTGGCTTTTCGAATGATGGCTGCCCTCTGGAAATGGTGCTTGCCTTATTTTCGCCGCCATCGACAGTGCTGACGATAACTCCTCCTTTGAGGAAGAGGTTGGCGATTTGAACTGCGTTGTCCAGCAATCCACCTGGATTGTTGCGCAGATCAAGTACCAGAGAGTCGGCCCCCTCAACTTTGCTGAGGGCTTCTTTCAGTTCTTCTGTGGCTTTAGCAGAGATAAAGCTGTCCAGGCGAATATAGCCGACATTGCCCGGCAGAATCACTGCTTTGGTGACGGCTTTTACCGGAATTTCCGCACGCGTGAGAGGAAATGGAAGGCGCTTGCCGTCGCGGAGCATAGTCAAAGTGACTTTCGTGTTGATAGGTCCGCGAATTTTTTTGACAACGGAATCCAGGGGTTGTCCTGCTACCAGTTCTCCGTCCACTTCCAAAATTTCGTCTCCGGGCAAAACTCCTGCATTCGAAGCAGGGCTGCCGGCAATTGGTGCAATCACGACAATCTTTTTCATGTCGCTCATGCCCAGTTGAATGCCCACGCCGAACAGGTGCGCTTTGATCGAGTTGGTCTCGTCGGCAAAAGCCTCAGGGTTCAAGAATCTCGTGTAGGGATCTCCCAGACTGGCCAACATCGATTCGATTGCTTTGTAGGCGTCGTCTTTGTTTTTTATCTTGGTGTCGTAATGATGTTCCCACCTG
>CAZBOX010000088.1:0-20524 GCA_964493595.1 uncultured Candidatus Obscuribacterales bacterium
GCAGCAATCCCGTCAAATGCAAGAGCAAGGATTGGTCGGAGGTCTCATGATCGAGACGCTCAGCCAACGCTTCAATCGCATTGATCTGGGTGGCAACGGCAACGGAGTGATCGAACGGTCCGAACTTACTAATTACATTCGCAATCAGGAAAGACAGCCGCAAGCGACACGCGACAATCTCGCAGTCATGGGAGCGCAGCGAGCGATCGACTATATGAGAGCTACGAATCGAGATCATATAACTCGCGAAGAAGTTTATGCAGGACTCAAAGACGGACTGATGCCCGAGGCCAGAAACACCCAGGCAGCAGCGGATCAGTACGACAATCTCGTGGCGACGATGCGCAAGGTGAACCCAGGCTCCATAGCAGACAACAATCAAATACAAGTTGGGGCGTTGCGCGAGACGGCTACTCAGAACCCTGAGTATTTCACTAAAGGGCAGCATGCAGCAATCAGGACACTGCTCAATGATGCCCCTGCTTTAGCCAACAGCAATGGGGTCTTCAATCGAATAGCCAATTTCCTGTGGAACGGTGACGAAGGGCGGTACCTCAGCCCGGAAAGCATCGCGTCACGAAGCGAGGAATTGGGCGCATCTTCACGGATAAGACTGCCTATGAATCCAAAATTCTCAAAGACGCTTAGCTAAAGATTAACGCGACAACCCGCGAGACAAGGACGAAGAGGAGAGATGCTCCCAGCACCACCATCTCTCCTTATTCGCCCTTTCGAAAAGTAAAAAGCTGTCTTTTTTATCCGTGTCAACTTGGTGGCAACTTGCCCCACTAATATCAAGACATCGAAATTCCCTTTTCCCTCTACCCGAACAAATGCATCACAAACCCGCATCACATCGATAGCGGTTGCGAACATTGCATGCAAAGTTTCTACCAGGAGTATTTATCATGCCCCCAGAACAAACTGTAGAAAATGTAGCCCGCCGCCTCGAGAATACGCGTCAAGGGCAGGATTTTTCCGGCGTGACAGAAGAGCTGCAGCGTATTCAACGAGAAAACCCGCGCGCATTTGCACAAAATCTCAGAGCGCTCAACGAGCGTGTTGATATGCGCGCGCTCGGCTTTCCCGATAACGTTGACTTCGAAATAACGGGTCTGGGTGCGGCAGGCAGAGTAATTACTAGGAATCCGGATGGTCGGGCAGTGACACGCGATGGCAGAACCTTCGAACCTGTGGCGGCTCAAACGCCCAGAGAGTTCCAGCCCCAGCCGGATGGCAGCGGAAGATACACGGTTCGCCAGGGAGATACCCTGTGGGATATTTCCCGAGAAAGACTGACAGCGCAGATTGGAAGAGCACCCACACCGCAAGAAATCCAAAACGACTATCGACAAATAGCACGTCTTAACGGCATTCAAGATCCAAATAGAATTCGCCCGGGACAAGAAATTCGTGTGCCCAGACCGGGCGAACGTACACCGGAAGCAAATCCTCAAGGCGCAAGACGAGCCGAGCAGACACCCCCTCTGGCACAAGCCGATCTGCAGCGTCAGGCACAAGAATTACCACGCGGGGTCAGCCACCCCTTGATCGTCCCTGGACTCAACACAGATCCTCGGGCAGAAAGACAAGAAACGATCCGCAGAACCGGTTCAGGTAGAGACAACACAACTAGCGGTCTTCCTGAAGAGAGGCTGAACCCGGCTTCCGTACGCCAGACCCAATTGCCCGATGGTTCCGTAAGGCAACAATACGAGGTTGCAGTGGGCGGTAATGGATTCCCGCCATCTGCTGTAGAGCGCATTCTTGATCGCCAGGGGAATGTAGTTCGCTCGCAGGTGACATATCCCGAAGCAGTCAACCCGGTTCGCATTCAAGTACCGGCCGCAGCTGGCGGACGCAATGATGTAGTAATTGAAGAACCACGCACTGCCACCACAAGCCGCGGTCAAGATGGCAACTACACTACGGAAATCGTTGAGCAAAACGGACGCCGCCATATCTTCCGCACAGATGGAAGATCCGGTAGGGTCACGACCTACGAATCTCGTTGAAGAACCATTCAAAAATGCCTGCAGCAGTCGCTTTCGTTCATGTCAACTTGGTGGCAACTAGCAATGATAATGTCATAGTCGAAAGCGCTCCCGGACAGAACAAGCGACTGGCTCAGCATTCGCGAATATCACTCACCCCATTGCTCAAAGAAAGCCACTAGGCAAGTTATTTACTAGGAGAGAGACAGATGCGAAACCAAGAAGTGGAAAGAGTTGCAACGGCACTCGAAAGAACAGATGGTCGAGACATTAGTGCCATCACAAGACAGATTGAAGACTTGCAACGTAATCCTGCATCGTGGGCGCGCGAACGGCAAGCCATCAATGATCGCGTTGATATGCGCAGGCTTGGCTTTGCAGGCAATGACGACATTCAGATAATGGGTGCCAGCGGCGGACAATTGATCACTCGCACCTCAGACGGGCGCACGGAGCAAGTGCGGGACGGCAGAACAGGCGCAGTCCTTAGCGAACGCCGCACACCAGACGGTCGTGTTTCTCCCAATGGTGATCGCGACTACAGAGATCAAGGCGATGGCTCCGCGCGCTACACAATTCGCCCCGGCGATACGCTGTCGCATATTGCCCGCCAGCGATTGAGAGCCGAAACAGGCAGCGAACCGTCGCTGCGCGAGATACATGACCAGGTCCAAGCCATCGGTCAAGCCAATAGATTACGCGACTTGAATAATGTGCGAGTCGGAACTGAAATCACAATTCCTTCCTTTAGAGATCGGGCACGTCCGGAAGCTACACGGGGGGTCGCCGATAACAATCCCAGCTTGGCACCCAGCCGCGAAAATTATCATCCGATGCGCCTACCCGGACAGGTTGAGCCTGGACGCGAAAATGGGGCGACATGGACAGAAGGCGCACGAACAAATGACCATACGGCACCGGCAGGTGAAAGAAGCGTCAGAACATACGATGCGCCGGTTAGAAACGGCACCTATATATTCAGCAATCCTCCAACTGCACGAGTGATGCAAGAAACCGACAGAAGAACCGGTGAAATTGTCCGCTCAAATGTCAGCTACAGCGGCAATGGCATAGATATGAGCGTTCGTGATCAATACGGAACCAGGCAACTGCAGGGGGTACGCTCAGCAGAAACAGTAATGGATCCACGCACGGGTAATTACACGACTACTATCACCACAGGCGATGGCAACAATCATGTAATCGCCACCGACAGAGCTGGAAGAGTAACAGGTTGGGTTACACGCCGCCAGGGCTAGACATCAACCAGGGATGTAACAGCAAGGGAAGCCAGGGCCGGTCACCACCGGCCCCGGTTTTGAAAAAAGTTTACTGGAAAGAAAAGGGAGGTCGGGCCGGCACTGCAAAGCGCCGGCTCTGCCGTTTTAAGGTGCTGAATCAGCGTCCATACATCCTTGCGCGCACCCATTCTTGAGCTGCAGTCAGTTTCTCGGCACCACGTACCGACAAATCTTGCGCCGGTGCATTCAAGTTTTTAGCGAACAGGTCCCCAAAAACTTCAGCGTAAAACGCGTCTCGGTTATTTCTTCTCTCACGGGCAAGAGGAGAACCTGGTTGAATCGCCTGATCGACAAGCTTTCGAAACTGCGGATTGTCGGAAAGCGGAGTCTTTGAACTCAGATAATCGAATGCGTGGCCTAGCTCATGTTTAAGAACAGATTCCAGACCGCCCCTGGTTCCTTTTTCAGAGATAACAATTTCATGCGGGTTCTTGCTGGGCTCATATAATCCGCCCAGACTTGCATCATTGTTGATGGAACGCACCGGTTGAAATTTGACTGGCTTGAGAAGTTCGCGAAGGGACTCGGGAAGCTGCTCTCTGACAGTACTAGAGGCTGAATTCAACTCTTCCTTGAACTGTTCCGAGGCACGGCGATCGAAACGTATAAATGGATTCCGATCGGCTACGGGACGCTCCGCCACATTTGTCAGTTGTGCAGATTCAACAGGATTTCCGCGCTCCCAGGCTCCGGAAGTAATTTGGAGACTATGCAGCCCGCTTGTATCGGGACCTCTCATTCTTTGCTGAATATCGGCAAAGCTCGTCAATCCCTCTTGAATTTCAGGTCTTGCTGCGCTGATTCCGCCGGCAAAATCAAGCGTGCGTTGTTGCTCTGCCCCGCCTTCGACGGGAGCTGTGCGCTCAAAATGTGTTTGCATGGTAGTAAAGCTCAGAAGTGAGTTTTGATTGTATTTCCAGGAGCGTTGATACAGCGTTAAGATCGTCCTCTCAATTTCACTATATCGCCCAGTAGAACAAGAAAAAATAACCAATATGACTAGCTACGGCACAGGTCGAGGGCCGGAGCGTTATTAGGTGCTCCGGCCTTCAACTATCGATGGAAGTCGCGAACTCACTGCGCGACAGATTGTCTCAGGGACGCGGGATGATCGACTTCAACTTACGCTGAAGCACTTTTATCTCCTGGCGATCTATGGCGCTGCCCTCAAAAAGCACTCCTTCGCAGGATTGCAGCACACCGATGATATCGGCAAGCCTCGGATCGTTTGCCAGCCGTGACTGCACCTCCGAAACAGTTGCCGACTCCACGTCAAAATACAAGCGCACCGCATGCGCGATGCGTCGAATGTGAGCCCTTGTGTAGCCATCATTCTCTCGCGCAGAGGCACGGACTGCATCCAGCGTGCGCCAGGCGATCTCTTCTCGCGACAGTTGGCGCCCGGGTCTGTGGCGGTTGATCCACTGCACCACAAGCAGCCCCGGCATGAAGAACATCAAGAAGACTCCGACAATTAGAAGCCAGAGAGCAGGCCAGGGGCGGACTTGCTGGACGGGCTCAAGCGGTATGTCCCGGAACTGGTCACCTGCCACCGCAGTGGATGACATGGTCAGGCCAATCAGCGGGGTGGAAAGAACACGCCAATCGGGTGCCGCTGTCTCAATTCCTTGAGCGTCGCGGATATTGCCCAGCGCATATCGAAGGTCAAGCCTGAACACCAGATACGGTGCCACGGAAGCAGGCACAGCACTCTGCACGAGCATCTCGATCTTGAGCAGAAGACTGCCATCGCGCAATTGCTGGGTTTCAACCACTACCGGCGTTTGACCGTATGGAAGGGCCTGCTGTCTAACGAGATCGAACTCCTGTCCATTGAAAGTGATGGTTCCCCGGGCAAGCGAATCGAGATCGACAAGCGTCGTCGGCTCGAAGTTGAGAAGGACGGTAACGCGTACCGGGTCCATGATTCGGTGCCCGAAGTGACGCTCAGCCGCGACGCGCACTCGGATACGCCCGCCCTCACAGACCTTAGTGGCTGGATTAGGTGGACGGCGCGCACCTGTATGATAGCTGCGCACCATTGCCTGACTCACATCGCCGCAGTCACCAATAGCCACACCAGCGACGAGCGCCGGCCCCGACGGTACAGGCGTCGCTCCGTTCACCTGCGATTGTGGCGCAAGAGTGGGCGAAACCGTTCCCTGCGCAGAAACGACCTGGACGGCTGACACCGCGGTCAGTATCACTGCCGATGCCATCCTGATGACAAAACTATGCAAGCTTCGTCGAAAACGCACGAACATTAGGGATTCTCCTTCACCGCTTCGACCTTCCGAAAGATGCCGCGCATCTGCAGAAGACCTACAATTATCAGTGCCACACCAAGGGGGTAGGCAAAGAGATGCCTCTGTGCCAACTCCACTCTATGTTGCCCGAGCACGTTTGCCCAGCCGATTTCGAGCCTGTCGCCCGGCGCCACGCGAATGTATTCGCCGTTTGAAGCAGCACGCAAAACCAAGAGGCGGTCCTCTTCAAAGCGCGTAAGCACGGGCACACCGTCGCGCATGAGATTCCCGCGCATTTCTCCCGATGCAGAGTACTGGGGAATCGCAGATGGCTCTGCTGCGCCGACGCCTACGATAACGAGGCGGACCTGCAGGCGAGCCAACTCCGAGATGACCCGACTCAGATCGTTCGGGTTGCCCGTGAATCCGCCATCCGAAAAAAGCACGATCACTCGCTGGCGCGACGATTCACCACCTTCTGCCTGGAAGAGCTGAAGAGCCTCTTGCAGACCGGACGCGAAATCCGAGCCGTTGCCGGGAGCGCCTCCAATAGGCATCCAATGCCGAAGTATCCAGCGCAGGCTGGAGTGGTCGAAAGTCAGCTCCGCCTGGGTAAAGCCCAGTCCTGAGTAGGTGACGATGCCCAGCCTGTTGCCGGGAAGCGCCGGAATGATGCCAGACTCGACTGTGTGCTTCACGAAATCGAGTCTGGTTCCGTATGCACCGGCAACCCGCGCCGCCGGCACACCATCGCGTTCTGGCATAAAGGGGCGATATTCCTCGCTCGCCATGCTGCGCGAGACATCGGTGACGACAACAACTTCAACAGTGCCGGCGCGAACATTAATGGGTGCGTCTTCCATCACCGGTCTGGAAGCTGCCACACCGAGCAACACCAGAGCTATGGCATAGCCGCTGAAATGAAGCACCTCCGCACTTGCGCTCAGAGGTCTGCTGAATCTTTCGATCAGCCGGGGTTCACCATAAGAAGCTCTTGCAGCCTTTCTCGCTCGATAGCCGCTCCACCAGAATGCGGCAGCTAAACTGACAGCGAACAGCGCAGCTCCGATGTATTCAGGCGCCTGGAATGATATGCCGAACATGTCAGAGACTCCTTACAGGTCATCACGATTGCCGGGACCCGGCAGGTTGCCCGGATTCTGTCCTGGCACGCGCTGAGGATCTCGCCCGCCATCCGACGGTTGACGCCCGGCTCCCTGTGCGTAGGCTAGGTCCGGCCGCTGATTGAAAAGCAGTTCGAGGTTGTACTTCGCGATCAAGGACAGCTCATGCAGGCGATTTTCATCGTCAGCGTAGTAGGCGCTGCCGGAGCCAGGATTCAACCTGAGTGAGTACAGCAAGGCTGCAACTGCAGCCTCAGCCTGCTGCGCGCGAATCAGTGCCATACCCTTGAAGAAGCTGGCGCGAGCAGCCAGTTCCGTATTGGCGCGAGGATAGATAAAGCGCTCCATCCATCCTGCTCTCAGGGTTCGCTGATAAGCGCCCAAACTGCGATCGAAGAGTTCGACCGCAGTTTCGGTCTCACCTTGATGATATGCCGCCGCTGCGGCATTGAAATAATCGATTTGCTCGCTGCGCCAGAGCGCCATCGGCACGCCGAGAAAGAGCAATTGAGTGCCGAGCGAAAGCATTAGCACCCAGAGCAGAACTCTGGATTTTACATTCTTCAGCATTGAGATCTCCTTACGCATCTTCGAGAATGAGAGCCGCGAAAGCCAGATAGGCAAGCAGCAGAAAGGCCGCCGCACCGGCAAACAGCTCATAGATCTCGAGATAGGTTACAGAGCGTTCCACCTGCACCGATGAACGCTCCAACTGATTGATGGTGGCGAAAGCTGCGCGCATTTGCGCATCATCACCGATAGGAATGACAGACCCACTGACCGCTTCGACGACACGTCTAAGGTCGTGAGTCAGAGGCGAGTTGTTCACCCAGCCCTGACCGACGCCAAGCACGTAGAGACGAATATCGAGCTCACGAATCTGGCGTACCAGATCGTCGCTGCGCCTGCGGTCCATGTAAGCCTCTCCGTCCGTGACAAGAATCAGGACACGAGTGCGGGCGTCGCTCATCTCGCGAATATGGTCGAGCGCACCTTGAATCGCTCCGTTCGGACTGTCGAAATTAGTGCCGCCGGTAACATACCGGTCGATCAACTGCACACGGCGCTCGACGACTTGCAAATCCCTGCTGAGAGGCCAGCAGAAAAATGACTCGTCGTTGAAGAGAAGCAAGGCAATTCGATCGCCCTGCCGTTGCCGCACAAATTCAGTCACGGCAGCACGTGCAGCAGCTATCCGCGTAAGAATTCGTGGGGAACCGGACGATGGGGCTATCGGTCGATTTGCCTCGACCGGCTCATTCATCGAACCGGAGATGTCTGTCTGGATTACGATATCTCGAGTCTCAATCGTCTCAGTTTGAGACGTCTGAGGCACGACCGGCCGAGCCAGCGCAGCACAAGCTGCCACCCAGAACAGAGCAAGAAGTATCGAGCTAACCTGACGCAAGACAGAGCGACTGGCCATGCGCATGTGAATACCCACCTGCGAATGACCGACCGCATTTCTTCGTCGGCCGGCGAACCAGAAGATTGGCGCCAGTAGCGCTATCAGGCCGAGATAGTAAGGGCAGAGAAAGGTCATGTGACCTCCATTCTCAGTTGACTGAAAGAGCGGCAGCAAGCGGATACGTGCGAGCGAATTCGCTGTGAAAACCTCAGGTAACAGGAAAAAACTTATTCGCTTGCGCGAAACCGCTCCTAGCCAAGTTTGGGAAAAAACACCCCAAAAACTGACAAAAACAGGACTCTAATTCAATCTATGCGCGCAGTTCTGACTCTAAGCTTTGCACACTTGCCTGTTTTCAAAAATCAGATCTGGCGCAGTTTCAATTCATTCACGATTTAATGCTGGCGCAATTAATCGATCTCAATATTTTTTACTGGTAGCCGAACGGTAACCAAGAAAATCCGCACGAGAAGCAAAAGTAAGCATTTGCCGATCCGCAACAGGGGCTCTGCAAATGATTGATTGCGCCAGCTCACAAACCGCTGACAGTCTCGCTCTTAGTTAAGATCGCAGCTATAAAAGCCTGAAATGGCAAAGCCTGCCATTACCTTTTGGGCGCCGGCAGGCCATACCAAGACATGTTACTAAACCGACAGATCCATCTGTCGTAACTCGTTTATACCCAAGGAAAAAAAGAAATACTGTAAGGGACAAAACACTTATCGCCCTTGACAGAAATGGACACTTGATCTTCACCCCTCGCGAGAGGGAGCCACTTCTCAAACGCGCGCCAATTTTTTCATCAGCGCCATAGCCTGCTGCGACGGCAAATGACCGCAACCATTTTTCTCGCCCTCTTCCAGAGCATTGAGCACGACAGCACGATTGACATCACTGGCAGAAGCGTACTCTTGCATAAACTGACAGATGAGATTATGACAGTCTCTCAGGCGCAATTTAGTCGGTTTAGAAACACTCTGCCGAGAAAGGCAGTCCTTTCTGAGAGCCCTGGCAACCCGATGGAAGGCAGCCTCTTTCATGCTCTTATTTATCGAGAAAAAGGCAAGTCCTGCATATAGAACAATCTGATGCTTCGTTTCTATCTCTTCCCAGTCCGAAAAAAATTCCGGATGCCTAACGATGGATAAAAGCCTGAAGCTCCGAGAATTCTTAGTGGTTAGTCGCTCAGCCTCAGCGCGAACTTCGGCGATATCGAAACCGACCAATTTTTTTCGTATGTAGAAAAACTCGCGCAGATCGCCAGTGCAGAGCGCAATCAAAAACCCGCTCAAAGACTCTGTTTCATCAATCTCTTTGGGATACCCATGAGCGACAGAGCCCGAAAACGGCGTCGTGAAAACTCCAGCGGCAGATACCTGATCTGCAACAGTCTCTGCGAAGGAAACAGCGTATGTAGCCGGTGCAATTTGAAATGTCATAGTGGCGCAATAACAGAGGGGATGCTCCCTTTGTATTACTCAAAACTGACATGAACTTGACACGTCAGGCTAGGTTTCGCTGCTGTCGACCTTGTAGCCCATGCCTTTGACAGTGGTAATGATGGATGGTTTTCCATCAACATCGAGCTTTTTCCTGACCCTTGTAACGCACTGCCTGACAGCGTCCTCGGAAGAGTCGGACTCGGAATGCCAGACCTTGTCCAGCAAATCGTCTACGCTAAATATCTGATCTTTATGGCGCATCAAGAATTCCATGAGCGCCAATTCCTTCGCGAGCAAATCGATCTCTACGCCATCTCGGGTAGCTTTGCCGGTGGAGGGATTGAGAGTTATGCCGCGGACCGATAAAACATCCGCCACCAGGCCGACAGGTCTGCGCAAAAGAGTACGCACCCTGGCGATCAGCTCGCGCATATGAAACGGTTTCGGCAGATAATCATCGGCACCAGAATCGAGTCCTTGCACTCGATCCTCGATGTCGCCCTTGCCCGTAAGCATGAGTATCGGCGTGATTCCGCCTGCAGCGCGATAATTTCGACAGACATCAAAGCCGTTAATCTTGGGCAATCCGATGTCTAAAATAGCCAAATCATAGGAATATAGCTTGAGGCGGTCTGCGGCCTCCTGACCGTCACGCACTTTTTCGACAATGAGATTATTGCTTTCCAGTGCGTCGGCAACAGCCTCCATTACCAACTCGTCGTCTTCTACTAGTAAGATTTTGGACATTCTTGCCGATATTACTCCCCGACAAAATTATCTTCCCACACTTGCTGTCTGCCAACCGGCAAAATCACAATATTATCGATGTGCCAGGCATGCACACCCCTTGACATGATACAAACCTGAAAGCAAAAGAATATGATGCGCTTCAATCCCAGCAGATTCAGCCTGAGCCAACAAATGACCGCGGTCATCGGAGTAGCTCTGGCTTTTCAGTTGGTTTTCGTGGGCTCGCTTGCATATGCGCATTATCAGCTCGAGCAAGAGCTCGAAGCAGAAGCCCAATCGAAGAAATTGGTTTCGGCCGGAAATGTCTTGATTTCAACGATCTTGCGCCTGGCTACTAATATGGGTTTTTATCAATTCAACAAAGAAGAGTCATTCAAAAGAAGCTTCGACAAAGACATGATGGAGCTTACAAAACGCTCGAAAGAGCTTAGAAATAACCCGGGCGATTCGAATGACCAAAACGAAGTGAATGCCATGCTCAAGAACCTGGAGGAGGCATACAGGCTCTTCCAGGAGGTACAAAATATTTTCGACTCATCAGACGAGGAAGGAAAAAAGTTTGCGGTTCTGCAAATTTCCAAGCAAGCCCGAAGCCTCTACAAAGTCAACGACGAATTTCTTGCACAGCAAGAAGCGAAGTCTGTCGCTCATCAGAAGCGGGAAGTAGAAATGCGCATATGGGTAAACACCATCGTTTACGGAGGGCTGGCAATCAACATTCCGCTGGTTCTCGGACTGCTCATGTATTTCATCAATAGAACAACCAAGCGCTTTGACACATTGTCGAAGAATATTGTTGCCCTGGGAGCCGGCAAGGACATCCCCTCACAACTAGGCGGAGCAGACGAGCTGGCCATGCTCGATCATGTAGTGCATGCGGTGTCCAAAGCCTTGCAGGAAGCGGAACGCTCGAAGCAAGAAGTACTGGCCATGGTCACACACGATCTGCGCTCTCCTCTAACATCTCTGCAGCTCACTCTCAATATGCTGGCCAGCGGAACTATGGACAATTCCAGCGAAAAGTCCCGAAACATGCTGGTTCGAGCCGACTCTTCGGTCGGCAAGCTCATTCAGTTAATCAATGATTTGCTTGATATAGACAAGATCGAATCAGGCAAATTCGCTCTCGATATTCAAGAAGTCGAAGACTCATCCCTGATTTCGCAGGCTGTCGATCTGATCCAGCACAGCGCTGACACACGCGCAATAAAAATCGAGGCCATACCGGCAAATATCGACGTACATTGCGACGAAGAGCGGATCATTCGCGTACTGACAAATTTACTTTCCAATGCGATCAAATTTTCGCCGGATAATTCAACAGTCACTGTTTGCACATCCATACAGGGAAACAACATTCTCTTTGAAGTGAAGGACCAAGGACGCGGGATGCCGGCCGGCGAAGAGGATAAAATCTTCGAGAGATATCACCAGGTCAACAGCGCCAACGAAGCGGAGAAGAAGGGAAGCGGGCTCGGTCTCACCATTTGCAAGGCACTAATCGAAGCACACAACGGCACTATAGGCGCCACCAGTAAGGAAGGAGCCGGCAGTACATTCTGGTTCAAAATACCAATTGGTGGAAATCGCAAATCCGGGGATCAGCCAAGCCATTGCGAGCAAAATCAGTCGGTTTCATCACTGACCTGAAAACACGTCAAACCCTCATCCCTCCACATTCTCACGACTGAATTGCGATCGTCGATTGCCAGCCAGGGATTCCATTCCTTTCGAATTTTCTTGAGCAATTCTCGTTTGACAATCACATCGCTGCGAAAATCCTTTGCCGGTCGCATGAAGAGCAAGAACGGCTGCGTCCAAAATCCATGCTTAGTCAGCCAGCTCTTGGTCGTATCGTAAAGGTCAATGGTCCTGCCCGAAACATAGATGATCGGGTAGGTTTCACCCAATGAGCGAACCACTCTAGCCACGGGCTCAATCAATGGGTCTTCAGCAACAAGAAAAGGATCAAGAAAGCCCTTCCAGTTTTTGGGGCTTCTCTCGATGAAATGCATCCGATGTCCGCAATCTGCTAACGTGCCATCGAGGTCCACCAATACGCAGTCATTCGAGCTACCTGGTTTTAGCAAAACATCACCGTGATTTGGAAAACCATATTTTAGCGGATCTTGGCTCGACTAAATTGCGCGGCGCAATGGCACCTTATTGGCAAAAGAATAGAGAGACATTTCTTTCGTTTCGCTGGCGGGTTGAACATACCCGTGCTGCAAAAGATTACAAAAGGCTTCCAGGTAGAGAATTCTCTCTTCATCGATTTCAGAGAAAACCTGATTGCCGCACTGCAAATATTCACCGTCGACGCTATGCACCTTTGCAATAAAACCGTCGGCTTTGACGGCATCGAGCAAATTTGTTCTGGCCATCTCTGCAGTAATGCGCGTGCGACGACCTTCGTCAGTCACACGAAATACGGTCATATCCTTCGAACCCAAAGTCTGCTGAATCTTTCCTTCTGCCAGGAGTTGCTCTAAGCCAGCCAAATAAGTCTCGCGGATCTCATCCGTCTCTACGTAGGCGCGCTTTGTCTTGACAAAATCACCAACGCCGTTTCGCACTTTCATCAGCAAATCGGCAGATTTCGCCGACTCGTAGAGTAATTCATTCGCTGCTTCTTGAACTGACTTGTTTTGCATAATAAATTTCCGCCCACACATTTGCTCATCTTTTCACGGTTTCGTGGAGACGTGGCAGGTGACGCTGAGTTCCTAGTTCTTCCAATTTCATTGTCCTGCCAAAGAACCTTTCGCAGGTATGGGCTCCAATGTAAAAAGGTACGCACTTTCATAACAGGCTCTGTTATAACCGGGCATAAGACAGAAGTACGATTCCAGTGGGGGAAACGTTATGGGCGAAAATTGGTCGACTCTGACCGCTAATGCCGAATCGGCGGCAAGAGGCGGAAGATATGCCGAAGCAAAGGACTGCTACAGGCAGGCACTTGCCGATGCTATGCAACGCAGCGACCCTAACAACGCCTACTACAGCCAATGCGCCCTAGCAGGGCTGCTCAGGCTGTTGGACGAATTTGCCGACTGTGAGCAGCTGCTGAAAGAAGCACTGCAACTTCGTTGGCAATTCTCAGATCGACTGGCCCGTGAGCCGGTCTCACCATTCAACGATTTAGAACGTCTACTGGTCAAACAAAATCGGCTCCTTGAGCTTGAGCAAGCCCTGACGACCGATGCTCAGCAAATGGCCACCAAGCACGGACAGGACTCATTTGAATACAAAATGAGCCTGATGAATCTGGCCAGGATGTACGGAATGATCTTCAAGGACATGGACAAAAGCAGACTGATGTTTTCAGAAGTCGTGGAATGGTCCAAAAGCGCAGAGCCGATCACGCGCAAAATGGTCTATACGACCTACGATGGTGTTTTGCGCGCCAATGGGCTGGCGGCGGAAGCAGATGCCGCCCAAGCGGAATTGGCTGCGCTCAAGAAACAATCTCCGGCATAGGCTTCAATTTTTCTTCAGCCACTTTGACAGAACCGCTTGCAATTGTTCCAGCGTAAAAGGAATAGCCAGGTAATCGTCCATGCCGGCTTCCAGGCACTCTTTCCTGCTCGCCCGGACATAGCCGCTTACACCGATGATAGGCACGCGACCGCCCTTCGCTTGCTCAATCTTGCGTATTCTGCAAGCACATTCCGGTCCGTCCACGTCGGGCATCAGCCAGTCCATCAGTATGATATCGAACCTGGTGGTCTCCAGAGCTTTCAATCCCTCCTGGCAGCTATTCACAATATGCGACTTGATTCCCAGGCTGTCCGACAGCAGTTCAAAGAGCCTTGCGTACTCGGGCTGATCATCAATAATCAGCACGAGCGGCCGCTCGTCGCTCTTGTTCACGTTTGGGTACTGTTCTGGGTTGATTCCCATCATTCACCTGTCGGTTTACACAACTGAGACTTCTTCAATCTCTAGAAGTTGCCGATCAGATACAGATCTAATCTAACCTTTCAAACAGTGCAAAATTGAGGCAGTCGAGCCATTTTGCTTACCAACCGGCCGTTACTCATTTAGGGCACTGCTCTTTTTGACCTTGGCGAACTCTTCGTTGGCTTCCTTAATGCGCCCCATCTTCTGCAGCACCTCGCCACGCAATTTTAAAAACTCCGCATTGTCGGAGCTCATTGCAATAAGCGAATCTGCCTGGGCCAGAGCTTCTTGCATTTTGCCCATGCCCATGTATGCGCGCGTTTTGAGCTGTATTGCGGTTATGTGCCCAGGGCGCTGCGCAATGAGCGTATTGGCATCATCAAGAACGCGTTTGTAGTTTTTCAATATCAAATTACACTTGGCACGGTTCACCAGCTCACGCCAGTTATTACCCTTCAAGAGCCCACGGTCGAAATCTTCAACTGCTTTTTTGTAATCGCCGAGCCCTTCATAGCATAAACCTCTGGCGATATAGCTGTGAAACTTAGGCGGAAAGTGGTCGAGCTTATACTGAGCAGTCGCCAGAGCCTCTTTCCAGCGCCCAGCCATGCGATACATTTTGCATTTTCGATCGACATATTCCTCGACCGACGGATAGAGCGCGTGGGCTTTGTCCAGAGCCTGCGCCGCTTCATCAATCTTGCCACGCTGATGCAAATACAATGCCAGCACGCTGTATGTTTCCGGCCTGGGCCAATAGATTCCCATCTTTCGCAGAGCGTTCAAGGCGCTCTCTAGTTCACCTTGCCTCTTGTACTGAGTGGCGATGTCTCCAAATATATAACCACCGAAGCGAATCTTCTTCTGCGTCAGCTCAGCGTACTTTACGGCATTGGCGAGATCATTGCGCATCAAACAAATGTAAGCGCGCTCGAAGTTCAGAAATGCAGAACCAGGAAATTTCTTCTCGGCGTCGGCAAGTACCTTGAAACCTTCTTCTCGGCGTCCAATCTGAAACAAATAGTGAGACTTGCTTATATAACTGTCCTCGTCTCCAGCCATTTCTATGAATTTGTCAAACTCGGCCAGCGCATCTTTACTCATCTCCTGCCACAGCTTCCAGCCTCTGATCAAGTGCGAATTAGCGGATTGTGAATCGAGCTGCAAGGACTTGGCGAACGAAGCCGTAGCGTCCTGCCCATGTCCGTTAAGAGTCTGCAGAATACTCAGCTCTCCATAAATGGCGGCAATCTCTTTTTTTGAGGCTCCATGCTTTTGCGCAGCCGCCAGTAGCCTTTCAAAAGACTTTTCTGCTTCAAGCGGCCGAACCTGGATTTGCAGAGCCTCTCCTTCTATCCACAATGACTTCAAATCTTGGGGATACTTCTTGAGTTTTTCCTGCGCTGTTTTCAGCGCCGATTCGACGGACGTATCCGAAGATTGAACACCATATTGTTTTAGAATCTTGAAACTGTGCGCGAATTGATGCGCGTGGACAGGCGAGCTGCAAGCCAAGAGAAGCACGGGAGGCAGAATCAGAAAAAATGCCCGTTTTTTTGGCGAAAACAAAATTCTGGCCACCATCAGTTTTGTGAGTAAGACGCGCGTATATATTACCATCGCCAGCGAGCGCGCTCACAATGAAGAGAGAGAAGTTCACCGCTCCTCTCCCTCTAGCTGCGCCTGTCGCTAATCAAACCTTTTTCTCGCTTTGGAAATTTCTCCTTAAGGTCGCTTTGCCAATTTAGATAGCCAGCCGTAAGAACACCTCTTCCAGAGTGTTGCGCGCGCGTTCCGCCACGTATGGATTTTCATCCTGGGCCAGCCGGTCTAAAACATGGAAAGGCATGTGGTCGCATTCCGCCATCGAGTAGCGAACATCGGCATTTTCATCACGAGATAGAATTTCCACTACCTCTTGCGGCGCTCGCGGGTTCGTCGCCACCGATGCACGCACTTCCCAGTTCTCGTCGCCGGCCAGCAATTGCAGAATATCCGCAGGAGTCTCCTTGTTCTCGGCAATTCTTCCGCGAACCTTAAGCTGTCCGCAAACAGCCAGACGGCTAAGAACTCTTTGCGGTGTATTCGGGCTGCCAGCGAAGATGTAATAGAAATCCATAGTCTTGTCCTCACACTTTCTTAGATTAAGCAACATAACAGCTATTCGAACATTCTGAGACTCTGCTAGTGCCAGAGGCTTTGCACGGCGTTCAGCAACTGGCCCAAACCAGGTCCTTGCACCGGCTTCCTCAAGTAGTAGTTGATGCCCAGATTGTGCGCCTTTTCGACATCGTCACAGCTTTCCGAAGCAGTGAGCAAAACTATCGGTACCTCCTTCATATTGTTTTGGTTTCTGATCTCGTCCAACACGTCATGGCCATTCATCTTCGGCATGTTCAGGTCGAGCAGCACTATATCCGGTGTCGCAGCATTGTCGTAGGGTGCTTGCTGAGTAAGATATCGAACCGCTGCTTCACCGTCATTTACTACATGCAGGTTCACATTCACTCCCGCATCAACAATCGCCTCCTCTGCAATCCTTACGTCTGCCGGACTGTCCTCGACCAAAAGTACTTCGATGAATCTGCTCATTGGTGTCCTCCTCCTCATCAACTGGAATATCCAGGGTTCAACTATCCTCATAATTTTGCCTATGCTTTCTCTACATTCGTGTTTCCTCTCAAGCAGCACTTTTTTCGCTATCTGTCACAATCGGCATCGTAAAGTGAAAGGTCGAGCCGCCGTTCCTCATCGTGTCCACCCAGATGTTTCCCCCATGCCGTTCTACGATTGCTTTGCAAATCGCCAGGCCGATTCCCGTGCCGGCATACACCTGACCGGAGTGAACCCGTTTGAACATCGTGAAGACATCTTTTGTGTGACGGCTTTCGAACCCAGTTCCGTTGTCTCTTATCGAGACGTGCCAGAAGGCTCTGGGCAAGTCATCGTCTACGTCCAGGTAAGCTGCCATTTCGTCGCTGCCCACGGACTCTGCACAGGAAATCTTCACTCTGAGCGGCTCCTCGCGTCTAAACTTGATCGCATTCGCCAGAAAATTCTGGAAAAGCTGAACCAGTTGCAACGCGTCGCCCTTCACTGTTGGAAGTTCATCAACACTTATGTTTGCCCCACTTTCCTTGATTGCAACTTCAAGGTTTTTCATCGCCTCCTTCACACTGTCATTAAAGTTGACATTTACGAATGGTCGATCACTTCCTTGCACTCGCGCATGGCTCAATACGCCCTCGATTATCCTTTCCATGCGCTTTCCGCAGTCGTTGATGTGCTCGATAAACTCATCGGCTTTTTCATCCAGCTTGCCGGCATAGCGTCGCGTCAGCAAATCTGTGAACCCGCGCAACGAACGCAGCGGTTCTTGCAGATCGTGCGACGCTATTTTGGCAAACTGTGCCAGGGCAGTGTTGGAGCGCGCCAGTTCTTCAACCGCCTCTTTGAGCCGTTCTTCAGCTTGTGCTCTCGAAGCTACTTCAACCTTCAGAGCTTCGTTCGCTACAGCCAACTCATACGTGCGCTCCTTCACTCTCATATCCAGCTGCTTTGCGTGCTGCTTCACGCGAGCGGTCAGACCGCTCATCGTCAAAGCCACGACAAGCATTGTTATGAAAGTGAGAAGGCACGGGGTTTCAGACCTCGCCAGGGTGAAGTGCGGAGACACCACGAAGAAGTCATAACTGGCGACGCTCAACAAAACCGCAAGCAACGATGCACCCAAGCCATACCTGCAAGAGACGAGAACTACGCCCAGCAGGTAAAGCATGCAGAAGTTTTCTTCATCCACGAAAGGTGTCATTGCCATGCCAACCAGTGTGCACAAAATAGTGATTGAAACCGCAACCACATAAGGAAGAATGGGCTTTATGCCGGCAAAGTTTCTCAAGATATCAGCCCCATGATTCATGAGACTCTGCTTGCATCGCCCTTCTTCCCTGGCATTCAAACGATCAGTTTGTGCCGTGGTCACAGTTCCCTCGGGTTGGAACTCCAGATCAGGGTCATACTTACTGGCAATTTCCCTTCTCTGAAGTTCCTTCTCGAGGATCTCCTTAGTTCGAACCTTCACGTGCAGAAGATTCGCGTCAGGAAGAACACCTTCTAAACTTCTGTGGATGTAAACACCGTTTGTCATCGCGTTCACTGCCTCGCAACCGATACTGCCATCCTACGGACGGTTCGTGAGGGACGCGTGAGGGACAATCTAAAGAGAAAATGTAGGGTGGCAGCCGCTCCCCTGGAAACTAAGCAGCCGGAAAAGTCACAGTAAACGAGGTTCCTTTTCCCTCAGTGCTCGCTACTTCAATGGCGGCATGATGCATGTCGGCTATTGTCTTGACGATGGAAAGGCCCAGACCCGTGCCGCCTTTTGCACGTGCGGCCTTCTTATCCACCCGATAGAAACGGTCGAATAAGCGTGGAATAGAATCTTTCGGAATACCGAGCCCAGTGTCTTCTACTACCACACAAGCCTTTCCATCACGGCTCTTCAAATTGACTTTTACCGAGGCGCCCTTCTCTGAATACTTGAGGGCATTCTCTATCAAGTTAGAGAAGAGATGATTTAAAGACTCAGCATCACCCATAATCGCTGGAGCTTCAGAAAGTTGAAGAGCAAGCTCCTTTTCGCCGGCTTGAAAACGCGGAGTGAAGTCGTCGTACTGCCGAGAAAGAATGTCTTTGAGGTTTAGCTTCACTAGTTTAGGCTCTGACTGAGCGACCTCCATTTTCGCCAGGGTCAACATGTCAGAAACCAGATTGGACATACGATCGGTGTTGCGAGTAATAATGGCCAGGCGCTCGCTCAGGTCCTCATCCTCTTTCAGATCATCAGCAAGATTTTCTGCAGTTATCTGAATCGTGGCAACAGGAGTCTTCAATTCATGACTGGCATCCTGAACAAACATTTTGAGAATACGGTAAGACTCCTCGACCGGCTCGACAGCTTTTCCGGAGACAAGGTAGCCAGCGAATGCCAATCCCAAAAGAAAAATCGGTCCGAGAAGAATTTTGGAAAGAATAAACTTATCGACTGAGAGATCGCGTTGCGTGGTGGGAATCTGTATCTGCAAATAACCGAATAAATGTCCGTCTTGAAAGAGCGGAACGGATTTTGAACGCAAAGTTCCGGAGACGCTTTTCACCTCGCAGGTATTCAGAAAGAGCTTGGGATTTCCTTTCTCACCGTGCTCTTCATCCAGATTGCCGTGCGCGTCGAACAGCTGCACCGTAGTTTTGTAACCGAAGGGACTTCTATGCAATTGCTCTACAAGATCACGCGCCTGCAGGTCGTTGCGCACAATATACACAAGCGGCGACACTTGCTCTGTGAGCGCCTTCAGCTCGTCATCAAGCTGCTGAGTCAATGACTTCTGAAAAAGATAAGTATTGCCGATGGCGAGCAGAAAGAAAGCAACGCCTGACAGCAGCATGAACCACAGCGTCAGTCGAATGCGCAGCCCTCTGAACATTATTTCGCATCCAACCTGTAGCCGACTCCATGAACGGTTGAGATTATCGACTCACCGTTGGTATCGACCTTTTTTCGAATGCCTTTGATATACGTGCGAATAGCGTCGGTACTTACCAGGGTATCCGACTCCCAAACCCTGTCGATAAGAGCTTCTGCACTGAAGACAGTGTTGGGGTTGCGCATCAAGAACTCGAGAAGATTGAACTCTTTGGGTTCCAATTTCAGCTCGACACCTTTTCTTTCAACTTTTCTCGCCACCGGATCCAGTGTCAAATCACCGATATGCAAAACTGTGGTTGTGGTCTGCGACGCCCGCCGGATTAATGCCCGCAATCGCGCGTTCAGTTCCTTGGCGTGAAAGGGTTTGGGCAAATAATCATCCGCACCGGAGTCGAGACCTTCCGCACGATCGTCCACACTAGACCGCGCGGTCAGCATCAGGATCGGAGTCTTTCCGCCCTTCTCGCGAAACTTCTTCATCACGTCCAACCCGGTCATGCCGGGCAAACCCCAGTCGAGCACCACAACATCGTACTGATAAACCCGCAGCATATCGAGTGCTGCTTCGCCATTGTCGACATGTTCAACAGTGTAATGCTCGCGTGTCAAAGACAGCTTGATCTGCGAAGCGAGATCAGCTTCATCTTCGACAAGAAGTACTTTGCTCATTTTTTTCCCACGCGCAGATTATTGACAGAACCGACAACCACAGCGGCGCCAGCGCATTTAGCCTTTGGCTTTCGGTGCCGGCTTGGCAGCATCTGCCGGTTTGGACATCTCGATGTCCAGAGTAATCGGCACTTCCTCACCGAGTGCTACACCACCACCATCAAGGACCGAGTTATAGGTGATACCGAAATCTTTTCTGTTG
>CAZBOX010000089.1:0-20461 GCA_964493595.1 uncultured Candidatus Obscuribacterales bacterium
AGTGCCTGGAGTTGGAGTCAGAATCAAGAATATTTCGGCGCCGATTAGCAATTGCTTGGACCGATTTTCACTTCTCTATATAAGGATACCCAATCATGTTTCAAGCGAATTCAGATAGTTGAAACAAGCGTGGGCATTCATTTATTGACCGTTCGGCCAGCATTACTATGTGAAGATGAGCCAATCATGCGGAACTTGAATGGTTGTGGCGATCCGCGTTTTTGTCTGAATCGTCTGTTTACACAAATGCCGCTTACAAAACACAAGCGAAAAGGCAGTGATACTCAAGGTTTTGGGCGACGCCGTTCAGCATTTTCGATTTTGCCGATCGTGCTTGCGAGCAATTTTTGATTGACACATAGCCGGGGAGCACATAGTATGAGTGCATTACAGCACCGGGACGCCCGGGAGAGAAATTCGTGAGCAATTTTGGTTTTTATTTTTGGTACTTAGAGGTTCGCCAGGGGTGAGATAGCTTACTTTGTCCCAACTGGTGAACCGCAGATCAACAAGGTCTGCGGTTTTTGTTTAAGAGCTGAAGATGATGAACACAGATAAATTCCACAATCTAACCCTCCCCAGCGTCGAGTCTGCCAAGACTCAATGCCCATCAAGTTCTTACTACTGGTACTTCTTCTTTTTTGCAGGGGGAATGCCCGGGCAGGTTGAGCTGGCACGTTAAGTGCACCAAAACAGTTACCTGAAGAGCCCGGGAGGACGAAGAGCCCGGGTTCACTATTTCACACGAGGATTCATAAAGTGAGCGAGATCAGCAACCAAATCAAATTAGCCGCCAGAACCGAAGGCTGTCAGACGACAGAAGTAGCAATCGGCGATTCCGTCAAAGTAGGCGGCAAATCAGTCGTCATCATCGGCGGCCCTTGCACAGTGGAAAACCCTGAGCAGATGGAAATCGTTGCTCAAAAACTTAAGGGCTCGGTCAGCGCCATTCGTGGCGGTGTTCACAAACCGCGCTCCTCGCCGTACGCCTTCCAGGGTCTCGGGCAGGAAGGTCTGGATATCCTGCAATCAATGAGCGACAGACACGGTCTGCCCACAGTAACCGAAGTGATGTCGGTGGAGCAGCTGGCTGCCTGCGACGAGAAAGCGGATATGCTGCAAGTCGGCAGCCGCAATATGCAAAACTTCGAATTGCTGAAGGCGCTGGGCCAAGCCAAAAAGCCGATCTTGCTCAAGCGCGGACTTTCGGCAACGATCGAAGAGATGCTTCTAGCCGCCGAATACATAATGGCTCACGGCAACCCTAATGTCGTTCTTTGCGAGCGCGGCATCCGCAGCTTCGACACTTTCACCAGAAACGTGCTTGACCTCGGAGCAGTCGTAGCCCTCAAGCAATTGACACACCTGCCTGTCATCGTTGATCCCAGCCACGCAGCCGGAAAGCGCGAACTGGTCGCAGACCTGGCACGCGCTGCCATCGCCTGCGGAGCCGACGGTCTCATCATCGAGTGCCATCCTGAGCCGGAAAAATCCGTCTCCGACGCCCGCCAAGCACTGTCTCTGGAAGACATGGTCGAGCTGGTCGAGTCCATCAAACCAATCGCCGCCGCAGTTGGACGCTCGGTCGCTGGTGACGGACAGAAGAAAAGACAGATCACAGTCGTTCAAGGCATCGGTTCTCCCAAAGCCGGAAGACTCACTCTGCGCAGCCGCATCGCGCGCAAAGCAGCTAGAGGGTAATGTCAATGCATTTAGAATTAGAAGACGACATAGTCGATTGGCGAAAGCCAATTACGAAATTGGAAGAATCAAGGGCCCGAATTGATGAACTTGATGAGTTGATCGCCAGTTTGATCAACGAACGGCTGACGCTATGCCAGGAAATCGGCGAAGCGAAAAGGCGCATGAACAAGCCGGTGCTCGACGACAAGCGCGAAAAAGAAGTGCTTGGCCGAGTCGCCGCAGTCGCCACCGACCCTGTCATCGCCGCCCAACTGGTGGACATCTACACCACTATGCTGGCAGGAAGCCGGGGATTGCAGGAAAAGCTAAACGAGACCACAAGCCCAAAAGCACGAGCGGGCGCGAGCGCAAACTCAGAATCGAAAGAAGAATCGAGCCAAGCAAGAGTCGATTCGAGCCAAGATTCGTCTGAATACGCGATCGCTCAGACCCGCAATCCACAGCGTTACTTCCCCACAGTAACCATAATCGGACTTGGCCTCATCGGTGGAAGCCTGGCGCGGTTGATCCGCAAGCATTCACCAAAGACAAACATCACTGCCGTAGACTCTCCGGAAGTGCTGCAAAAGGCGCTTGGCGAGGGACTGATCGATTGTGCCGAAACCAAAGCAGCCAGCGCAGCCGAACGTTCTTCGCTGATCATCCTGGCCGCACCACCCAAGAAGAACATCTCACTTCTTAACGCGATTGCGCCCAAACTGTCACGCCGTCAGCTAGTTGTCGACGTTACTTCCACCAAAAAAGAAATCTGCCGTGCGGTAGAGAATCTGGAGCTCAATGGAGCGGACTTCATCGGCGGACACCCACTTTTTGGTTCCCAAAAGTCAGGGCTGGAAGCATCATCCGAAGTTTCAACCCTGGATTCAATATTTTGTCTGACTCCGACATCCAAATCTTCAGAGATGTCTGTCAAACGATTTAGACGGTGGCTAGAGGGTCTTGGCCTCGAGCCGGTAGAAACAACGCCGGCGTCGCATGACAGGGTGCTTGCTCGTACGAGCCATCTGGTCCAATTGATAGCCATCTCATTAGGTGCATCGATAGCAGAGAAGAACCTCTGCGACCACGAACTCAAATTACATGGTCCAGCCTTCAGACAACTCGCGCGCTTGATGGAAAGCCCGCCTGAGATGTGGCTGGACCTTTTCAATCAGAACAAAGAAGACTTGCAGGAAGCGATTCGCGAACTGGTAAGCCAGCTCGAAATTGCCTCCCGTGCCCTCGATGAACAAAATTTTGAAAAACTTTTGCAGATGTTCGCGAAAGCAGCCTCGACGTCCAAACAAAATCGTTGAAAGCTGGCGGCTGCCACATGGCTGCCATATGCCCGGTCATATCCTGTAAGCGCCGGCATTTCCAATCTGTTCTAGAACTCTACGCAAACCGGCACTATATCAGCCGGCGTCTCATTGACGCGTCCGCTTACCAGGTTTTAGAAACATGCCCAATCAAGTGGAAACGAGTCGCCATTCCGACCTTACCAGCGATAGTGCAAGCCAGCAATTAGCATCCTTTACAGGCGAAGCGATGACCAGTTCGTCAATAAATGAGGACTGGTTCGCTATCAACGCCCGAGCCAGAGAGAACCAGCAGCATCTGCCCGATATAACAATCGACGGACTGTATGACAATGCAGAAAGAGTCCTGAATCAAATCGACCTGGACAAAAACGGATTCGTAGAAAACCGTGAATTTGCGCAAGCCGTGGATAATCCATTCATCAAAGGTAAAGACGCCCAGGTTGTTTCTGCGCTGTACAGGCTAAATGCTGATTCGGTGGAACAGCATCCCGGGGGCAACTTCAACAGTCCAATGCAATTCTTGCAAGTAGACCGGGCTAAAGAGCAACTTCAAACTATCATGGATGCTGCCAGCGTCAGGAATGTGGCACCAAGAACCGATGCATTGATATTTCCGCTTCTGGATTCAAATGGCGATGATATTCTCAGCCGTCAAGAATTGTCCGAAGCAATGAGAGATCCCAGCCTCGCTAATGGCTCTCTGGCTGTGGCAATGAAGATGTTTTACCGCCGTGATGCAAGAGCCTTCCAAGAAGGACAGACCTACGAAGGTTTGACCAGAGACGATGTCGAAAACTTGAATAAAGTCATGGGGGATACAGGATTCTCTGCACGTCTTCATGCACAAATAGCAATTGAGGAAACAGGCAAGGCACAGCGTGGGATAAAAACGACAGAGGCCTTCGCTGACAAAGACGATCCACTGAAGAGCATTTCTTCTGACGCCATCAATCAGGGTCGCGTAGGCAACTGCTATTTTCTGTCCACGCTTGCCACTCTTGCAGACAATCGGCCGGAAGCAATTCGCGACATGATTGAAGACACAGGCAACGGCGTATTCAAGGTCACTTTCCCAGGCGACAGAGAAAATCCTGTCTATGTAAGCACTCCAAGCGACATCAATATTTCCCAGTTCAATCGAGCAAATGCCAAAGGAATGTGGCCGAACATACTTGAGAAAGCCTTTGGAAAGCATGAAGCGGGGGTTAGAGATCTGAATCAGGAAAACATACCCAACGCCATCGGTGCTGATGCCGGTGGTGATGCAGCTGATGCAATGGCGCTACTGACCGGTAATGACTCAGACACCCAGGATTTGAAAACGCTGTACGAGATCAACAAAGACAACCCAGCATATGTTCAACGCAGCATCAATATGCTCACCGAAAATCTAGACGAAGGCAGATTGCTAGTCGCTGGGACCGGAAAGTCAGACAATAAATTCAACATCCCACCCACTCACGCAATCACGCTGCAATCGCATTACGAGCAAGACGGCAAGACCTATTTTGTGATGCGTGATCCATGGGGCGATCAAAGTCGCGTCAAAGGCAATAAGAATGGGGTATTTGCTCTGGAAGCAAAAGATTTTTTCGAATCGTTCAGCTATCTTTCGGTAGAACGAGCGAAGCAATAACAGAACTAGAGACTTCCTGCAAATAGCCTTTATTAGCCTAACTGTTTGCGGCCGAGCTTCGTTCTTACTAACGCCCCCAGCCCCAGTACGCTAAACCACATGACAAAACGCGTTCCCATGCGAGGCAGAAAGCCTATCGTGGGAATGAGCGTAATAAAAGTGACCAGCACCGTAGCTAGTATGACAGGCGCTAAATAGTGAAGGTGAGCTTTGAGCCTCTCGAAAAACGAAAGTGTGGATAGATCGCCGATTTCATTCTCATCGTAGAGTGAAACACCCAGCTTGCTCAGCAGCGCATTTCCAACTGTAAGTGAGCTCACAGCCAAGCCACCTAAGACAAGCAACTCAACCACTCCAAGGATAAGCAGAGCAGCAGGCGCGAAGATTACCGAATCAAAGCAGAGTCGAGCCGCCGAGCCCATCAAGATAACAAAAGCCACACCGAAAATAAGAGACTTCCAGAAGCTGGTGCGTACGCAGCTGGAGGCAATTGAAACGCGCTTTTTGAAGACCAGACAGATCAAGCTGTTGAAGAACGTGAAAAACAAAAAGGTTCCAACAGGTGGAACTCGGCGGTCGGCGAAGCGACGCCAGTACATCATCGGGCGCTTGCGGATGTCGCCGGTCTGGTAATGTGCCAGATGCTTTCCGATTCTTGTTCCGAAAAACCATCTGCCCGGCCCCGTCAATTCCTGTTTTTGGGAAGAAGAGTCCATATCGTCCGGCATCATTTCAAACAGCTCATCGCCGGAAGAAAATTGTTGATCATCATATGAGGATGTATTCGAGTCGTTGGACCGGAAATAGTTGTCGCTCGCTGCATTAAAGTCGGTGGCGGCTTTTCTTTTCGAGAGAAAATCTTTCCAGAATGCTTCACGCCTTGTCGACTCCGGGTTATTGTTATCCGATTTGTCCGGTATCTGCGCAAAGACAGCCGGCAGCGAAAGTACGAGAACAACACAGGCTAAGGTCACCCCCCTGAAGGATGCAGAGCGGCAGATTCTCAAAATACTCTTCCGGAAATTGTTCAAACCGTTTCAGCCTCCGGACTAGACGATACCAAAAGACTTATTGAATACATCACAGCCAGACCGACGATCCATGAAAGAATGCCGCCAACCGATTCATGCGCTTCAATCACGAAAAGAACAGACATTGCCAGAGCAAGTATAGTCCCTACAGTAATCGCTGATTCGCGGCCGGTCGAGTAAGAAGGTTCCGCTTCAACAGCCCGCATGATACTTTGTGTCAGCGCTTCCGACACATCGTATTGCGGCAGACTTGCGGCAACGCTCTCGATCTCCTGAAGTTGGTAGGACGCACCATCCTCAGTGCGTACGCTTAATTTCTCACGCGCGTTTACTTCCGCCGGCAACGCAATAGCAGGTGTATCGAGAACGTGGGTCGCTTTCGACAATTCTTCCTCATCCTCAATTTCTAAGTCCTTATCTTCATCTTCCATTTCAATCACCTCTCTCCACCTAACTGAGAATGCTGCTTTCAACACTTTCTGAAAGCATTTTGCGCAGCTTCTCTCGAATACGAAACAGTAAAGACTTTATAGTGCTTACTGGTTCACCGGACACTTCTGCAATTTCCTCATAAGGGAGATCGTGCTGATAGCGCAGGATAAATACCTGGCGATGACGCACTGGTAGCTGTTTGAGCGCATCTTCCAACTTTTGATGTGTCAACCTCCAATCTACTTTCTCATCGATTTTTTCGTCATATGCAGGCTCGGCTCCCGGATTTTCTTCGAGAATATCGTCCAGGGAATCGTGCTCTTTGTTATCTCGAATAGCATTGAGGCACGTATTTGTGGCAATGCGCAAAAGCCATGGTTTGAACTTTCCGTCGGTGCGAAAAGTACCGAGCGCTCGGTATGCCTTGAGAAAAGTCTCCTGCGTCAGATCCGCTGCCATCTCATGAGAATGCACCATCTGATAAAGAACGTTGTAAACGAGCTTCTGGTAGCGACGGAGCAGCACTTCATAGGCGCGCTTATCGCCGCGAAGGCAAGCCTTGACGAGGCTTGAATCGTCAAGGCCCACTTCGGTCTGCGAATTCACTCTGAAACTGCTAAACAGGGTGTTGGCTCCTATGTGCCTTCTATTCGACGCTGCTTTCACGGTTGGAGAAAGGGAGCAAATCTCTAGCATCTTTCCCGTCCTTTCGACAGGTTCAACGTTCCAAGCTACATCATCGACCGCAAGAGAAATTTCCTCTGATTGCCGGTGATAAAACCGACAACCCGATCGGACACGACCTTGCGCTGCTCGTTGGTTAGAATGGCGCGGACTTTGAGAGCAGTGTCCAGCCTTGTATCCTGCAGTTTTTCCCTCAGCTTTCTTATGTCCGCCACCTTATTGCGAATCTGCTCATCAGTCGCCGACTGATCGGCCATCATGTTGGCCACGTCTACAGCCCCTTGTTTAACCTGTTCGCGAGTGGCTCGGTTTTCGTCACACATTTTTTTTAAAATGTCGTCCAGTTGCGCCTTTTGGGAATCGGTGGCTTCAATCAGGTTAAAAAATCGCTTCTCGATATGTTTGCGCACGGCACTTTCCCATTCCGGGTCTACCAAACTGTCGCTATTCAAGGGACCAGCCAGTGCCGGCGCGACAAAGGGTGCTCCGGCAATCAAGACTCCTGCTCCCAACGCCAGTGCAATACTGTTCCGTTTGCAAAAAAATCCGGAAGTCCGGCTATTTTTCAGTTTCTTCATTTCCCAATGCCTCCCAGCATTAATGACTCCGCCGCGTTCCAAGAGCAATTACACTGAGCGCGCCAAGAAGTTTCGCAAAGGAGGGAGATTTTAATCTTTTGCAGCTCAAACGCCCCTCTATTGTTGGATAATTGGCATTTGTATTACTTCGGAAACCATGGGAACAGTCAAACAAAATGTCCATAAAGTGCCGCCGAATGAGAGATAGCGACATAGAACAAATAATCGCCATCCAGAATCAAAATCTTCTGGGCAAAGTGGCAGAGGCTGACCTAAAAGATGGATTCGTGCAAGGAGAATTCACCGAAGCAGACTTCAAGAACTTCGACAATGACGTCGCGGTCATGGTAGCTGAGGATAATGA
This sequence comes from uncultured Candidatus Obscuribacterales bacterium, assembly GCA_964493595.1. GTDB lineage: Bacteria > Cyanobacteriota > Vampirovibrionia > Obscuribacterales > Obscuribacteraceae > QKMZ01. The sequence goes on from CAZBOX010000089.1 coordinate 7,731, forward strand.
GCAATTGGCTGGTTATCTTTGCACCTCTCATTTAGAGCTTCACCAGGGAAAAGAACTCCTCAAGTTCATAGCCAGGCGCACCGAATCAATTGATTTCGAAGGCAGAATCCTCTCGCGGTGCAAAATCGTCATGACCGGTCCGATCTGCATAGCAAAATCACAGCGCGGCAAAGGAATCTTCGAATCAATCCACAATTCCTTTTTCGACACGGTCGGCGCCGACTTTGATGTAGCGATATGCTTCGTAGACAACGCCAATCCACGCTCTCTGGCTGCGCATGTAAGCAAATTGCAGATGCGTGTGGTGGACGAATTTCAATTCAATGGAAGAACTTACAACCTGCTGGCACGAGCGATAAAAATCTAAAAATCCCTCGCAAAATGATGTCACTCAGTGCCCTTGACCCTGTTATCTGAGTGTGATGTAGGGGATCCAAAATACCGGCAGCCAAAACCCCACTGGCTCCCATCACGCCCCTGTAATTCTCCTGAAATCACCGAGGATCTTGTTATGGTCAACGATACTACGGCTGCAACAGTTAACACGGATGCTGCTTGTGAAGATGCACGAAAAGACGCTGCAGCTATTCGTGATGCGTTTAGCCATAAAGGGATTCAAGAAGCTTATGATCTTCTCAAGGCAGAAAGAAAAAATGCCACTACTCTTTCTGCGGCAGAGCAAGATGTTTATGAAAATGAAATCGTGATGGCTTTGAGTGGAAAGCAGGACGGCAAATCCGATTTGCTGCCCGGTCTGTCATTAGGATATCTCAACGATTACAAAGCGCAGTTCGTAAATCCTGAAGACCAAGATGAACTGGATGCCAAAGAAGTAGCGCACCAGGCTGAAAGGCTCTTCGACAAGAGAGAGCTTGAACAAAGCTACGGAAAGGGCGAGAACAAAGTAGACGATTTGCAGGTAGCCCTTCTGGGCAACGCTGCCGACTTGCTGAAGAAAAACGATTTTAACGGTCAAGATATCCTCGAATTCGATGAACTTGCCGATGTTATGGAAGCCAGTAAGGAAAACGCCGTTAAAGAGTCAGCTTACGAAAAGACCCGAGAATTAAACAAACAAATAGCCGAGCTTTTTGTGAAAAACAAAAATCTCTTCAGTGCAGTTGATGAAATTGACGGCACGAAAGGCAATGGTGAACTTACAGATGACGAAGTTGATGACTTCTTGGAGCGAGTGAAGAACAGCGAAGGCTTCAGGGCGAGATTTTCCGCAGAAGAACTGAAAGCTGTAGAAGCTTTGAAAACAACTTTCGAAGACGACAATAACGAAAAAGACGGTAATTCTATCCTGGTGAAGACCGACTACAACTTCTGGTCAAAAAACGATCACTTCATAACACAGGAATCAATACTCCAGGCAGTAGGTGGAAAAGAAGCAGCCGACGCAATCATAGCGAAAGCAAGTGAAGGTACGACAGCCGATCAAAAGACAGAGAAAGGAGAGGAGAAGAAAGAAGGCGAACAAGAAGGCAAGGTAGAAGGAAAAACTGAAGAAGCGGTAAAGGAATCCAGCGACGCAACAAAGAAAGAGGAAACGCAGGCTTCAGTCGACAGCTTAGTGGATGAAAACAAACTGGTTGAATCAGGCATCCAGAAAGCAGGTGAAGGTCCCTGGCAGGTGGCAGAACGGCTCCTCGCAGGCAATTCTGACGAAGACGCACAAAAGGCATTGACGCAGATATTGAAGGAACAACTGATTGAAGACACGCAATCCAAAGACTACAAGGAAGCAGTCAGTAAGCTAAAAGTAGGACATAGCTTCCTAACCTGTGAAGGTCTGGAAAAACTTCGCGCCAAAGTTCTTGCCAGCGGAAACAAGACATTGATGACTGTCTTCGGAGTGAAAGAAGCCACAGAAGAGAAAGCTGCATCGGAAGACGAAAAAGCTGACGTCCAGAACGACGAAGAAGCCGAAAAGCATGCAGAGAAGAAGTGATTTTTGACCCGGCAACTTAAATACCCTCGCAGATCAAGCGGATGCATACCAGCGCATCCGCTTGATCATTTTTGACGAGTCGGCAACGAGAATAAAAAAAATGCCGCCAAGATGGCGGCGCTCCGGCCATTAATGCCGCCAAGATGGCGGCGCTCCGGCCACGCCAAGATGGCGGCGCTCCGGCCGTTATTCGGACTGCCAAATTTGATAGCGACCGAGCAGCTTGACTGATTCTGTGCGGGTTTTGATTTCTTCGATCACTTGCGATTCTTTATCTTGCGAATCAATCACCATATCCAAAAAGAATCGATAATGCCACGGTGCGGAAGGGACGGGGCGAGATTCGATCTTGGTCAGGTTAATGTGATTTTGCACCAAGCCGTTTAGCAAGTTTGCAAGCGTGCCTGGCGTGTGTGGAAGCTCCACAACGCAAGACAATTTCAGCGGGTACTTCTTACTTGTCTCTTCCACAAGCGGAGCAATCCTTGGATCCGGTTTCTTTCTGTTATCGGTGTGCTGATGCTCGACACTCGGGACAATGATACCGAACCTGGTGCTATTGCCCTCATGGTCCTCGATGTCTCGTTTCAGTATTGCGAGATTAGCTTCTTTAGCCGCAAACTCGCTGGCAATGGCAGCAGCTTTGCGATCTTTGGAAGCGCTGACATGAAGGGCTGCTCCACTGGTGTCCCAATAAGCTTGTGGTTTGGCAGCCGGCAAGCTCTTCAAAAACACTTTGCACTGGTCGAGAGCGGCCGGATGCGAATAGACCGCAGTTATCGACTTTAGTGCGGTGCCTTCGAAGCCTATCAGTTGGTGGTGAATCGGAATATATATCTCTCCTACCATCATCACTGGATGTTTGTAGAGAAGGTCGAAGTTTGCGACTATTGAACCGATGGAAGTGTTTTCGAGTGGTATCACACCCAGTGCACATTTGTAATCAAGCACCGATTCGAATACTTCATCAAATGAACGACACGGTACATACTTCGCATCTTCGCCCAGCTTGTTCTGCTCTGTGAAGATCTGCCCTGCCCTGTGGCTGAACGCACCCGGCGCTCCCTGAAAGGCAACTTGCAATGGTTGCTGTTTTTTCATTAGTTCACTAAGTTCGGTGCCAAACGACTAGATAAGCTTTCCGAGATCGCTCATAGGCAGAGAGAACTCGTAATCGACTACGCCGATTTTCGTGGTCGGCAATACCAGCTTGAGTGCTTCGCCTTCGCGCTTCTTGTCGTGGGACATCGAATCAACAAGTTTTGACTTGTCGATTCCGGCAGGCAGCTCAATCGGCAAGCCGGCACCTTCGAGAAGGTTTATGACTTTCTCTCCGTCACCTTTGGGTAATTTCTTCAATGAAACAGCCAATCTTGTGACAGCGGCAAGACCGATGGCGACAGCTTCGCCGTGCGTGAGTCTGTAGTCTGCAACTTTTTCGAGCGCATGGCCAAGAGTATGACCAAGGTTCAATACTCTTCTCAAACCACCCTCATGAGGATCTCGTCCGACCACGAACAGTTTCATCTTGATGGAGCTTGTGATAAGACCGGCGCAGACGGGATCTTCCCAATCAAAATCGCTCTCGACAAACTGTTGCAGAACATCGAATAAGCGCTTTTGACCGACCTCATAGTCGGTGTGTTTTGCAACGGTCTCTTCGATCATCGCGTACTTGATGATCTCAGCCAAACCGGACGTAAACTGCTTCTTCGGCAAGGTGGCAAGCAATTCGGGATCGGCAAGCACTGCTTTCGGGAAGAAGAAGGTTCCGGCAAGATTCTTTCCGGCCGGCAAGTTGATACCGGTCTTACCACCGATTGCAGCGTCTACCTGTGCAAGAAGAGAAGTCGGAACGATAACAAGGTTCAGACCACGCAGATATGTCGAGGCGGCGAAGCCAGCCAGGTCAGTGACTGAGCCGCCGCCCAGGGCGACGATTGTGTCGCGGCGGTCGAAGCGGCGTTCTTGCAAGTGCTCCCAGACACGCAGGAGCCACTCGGTAGTTTTACAAGTCTCGCCATCCGGCACTTCCAGAGTAGTTACTTGATAATCTTCAGAAGGAATTGCACCTAGAACTTCGCGGAGCCATTGAACGGCTGTTGTCGGTTGGCAGAGCACTAGTACTCGCTTACCGGCATTGATTTGCGCAAGAATGCCGGACAATTTGGTGCGCGCTCCGGCACCCACTGCTACTCTGGTGCGCACCTCTAGTGCCGTATTCCACAGCATTGTGATAACGGGACCACGGTGACGCGTTTTATGTCGTGACACTGTCATGATTAGAACTCCCCTATCAATTCCGGTCCCTCTTCCACGTTCAATGTAGCGGCTTTTGAATCCGCCTTGTCTCCTCTAGATGCAAAATTTTGCACCCGCAAAGTATAAGACTCGAAGCTCTCTTTCAGAGCCCGAATCGAATCGCAAGCAAACTTCTCGAGAAGCGCATCGGCCAGAACATAATTGACCATCGCTTTCATGACCACAGAGGCAGCGGCAATGGCGCAAACGTCGGAGCGTTCGTAGTGCGCGCGCGCCGGCTCAAACTCCGGAAAAGACAGTGAATCCAACCCCTTGCGCATGGTAGGCAAAGGTTTCATATAACCCCGAACGACAAGGCGTGAACCATTGGTCATTCCACCTTCGATTCCACCGGCATGATTGGTTTTGCGTGAAAAAGGCAAATGCGAATTCTTGCCGTTTTTATCAGACGGATAGAGGGGGTCATGCACCCGCGAGCCCGGCAAAGACGCCGACAAGACGCCATCTCCAATCTCTACAGCTTTAAACGCTTGAATACTCATGACTGCCTGTGCAATACGTCCATCTATTTTTCTATCCCACTGGGTGTAGCTGCCTAAACCCACAGGCAAACCGTCGACCAAAACCTCCACAACCCCGCCCAGGCTATCGCCTTCCTGCCAGGCTGCCTTGATCGCGGCTTTCATCTCTTCCTCGACAGATTTATCAGTAGCTGATAGTTCACTCTCAGAAGCTAATTTTTCGACCTCTTCCAGAGATATATCTACTGGCAATGCGGCACATTTGACAGACCCGACCTGCACTACATGATTGACAGAACGCGCTCCGACGGACTTGAGCAGTTGTTGGCACAATGCGCCTACGGCTACGCGGGCAGCGGTTTCGCGAGCACTGGCTCGCTCCAGAACGTCACGAATGTCTGACTGGTCGAATTTTAGAGTTCCGGCCAAATCAGCATGACCGGGGCGAAATCTCTCGATTGCTTTCTTCGCCGCCTGTTCTTTTGCCTCCGGTCCGGTCATATCAGTCGGCTCAACCGCCATGACGTATTTCCAGTTGGAAAAGTCACGGTTTGCGACCATCAAAGTGATCGGCGCACCAGTGGTGACACCATGCCTGACACCACCAACAAATGAAACTGTGTCAGTTTCTATTTTTTGTCGATTGCCCCTGCCATAACCTTGCTGCCGCGCGGCGAGCTCGGCATTAATAGCAGAAACGTCAATCATCAAACCGGCGGGCATACCATCAACAATTGCCGCCAACGTCGGTCCGTGGGATTCGCCGGAAGTAAAAAATCGCAACATGTAAACGGGCGTTCTCCGCTTTGTTGTGAACCTTTGCAGCAAAGGTGGTGAACCTTTGGTCGAAAAGATCTTACAATAACCCTCTTAAATACTGTCGAATAAGAGTGATTTGCTTTGCATAAAGCATTACAAGGCACGATTGCCGTCCCTGGCGACAAATCCATAACGCACCGAGCGCTAATGTTCGCCTGCCTGACGACCGGCACCTCCAAAATAGAGGGGCTATCGCCCGCCCATGACTGTCTGAGCACGGTTGCCTGCCTGCGCTCGATGGGCGTGGATATAGAACTGCCGGAAGGCACGGACACGCCCACAGCTGTTGTCAATTCGCGGGGAGTGGAGGGAATTGGAAAACCTTCGAGTATTCTGGACGCCGGCAATAGCGGCACGACGATAAGACTGCTTTCGGGTCTGGTAGCCGGACGCCCCTACGAATATGAATTTGACGGAGACGCCTCCCTGCGCAAGAGACCCATGAAAAGGGTACTCACGCGTGTTGCCGAGATGGGTGCAGAAATCACCTGGGTGAAAGATGATGGTCTGGCTCCCTTTCGCATCAGAGGCGGGGCGCTGAAAGGCAAAACATTCGATCTGGATGTCGCTTCAGCTCAAGTTGAAACGGCGCTGCTGCTGGCCGGGCTGCAGGCGGAAGGAAAAACGACGGTTAAACTGCCATTTCCGGCGCGCGATCATACGCGCAGAATGTTTACTTACCTGGGAATTCCTTTTGATGCACCGGATGAACTCACAACCAGCGTCGAAAGATTGAGCGGTGAAATTCCATCCAAAGACATGGTTGTGCCTGCCGACATTTCGTCAGCTGCATTCTTTATGGTGGCAGCCGCGATTATCCCGGGCTCGTCAGTGACGCTTAAAAATGTTGGTATAAATCCAGGTCGCACTCTAATTCTCGATGTTCTTTCAAGAATGAATGCGGATATAAAAGTTATAGGAGTCAATTCACTTTCCGGTGAACCAGTCGCTGACATTCGTGTGCGCTATAACGGAGAGTTGTCGTCCGCAGCTGTCAGAGGCGAAGAAATTGCCCGTGGTATCGACGAGATACCAATATTGGCTCTAGCAGGCGCTCTCAGCAATGGAGAACTTTCTGTTTCGGGCGCTGAAGAACTGCGACACAAAGAATCCGACCGCCTTGCACTGATAGCTAATAATTTGCGCAGCGCGGGAGCGCAAATCGATTTGCGTGATGACGGATTTACCATTCGCGGACAAAAGTCTCTCAAGGGCGGTTCGCAATGGGCCACCGCAGACGATCATCGTCTGGCGATGACAGGACTGGTGGCACAATTGATTTGTCAAAACAATCTAGATCTGGAAGAAACAGAATCTCCTCGAATTTCCTATCCAAATTTCGCGGACGATCTGAAGTCTTTATTGTAGTTTCTATGCTGTTTCATCTAGCCGGAGAGAAATAGGCCAAGAGAGAGGCCGTAACGTTTACTGGACCCGGTACTTGTTACCGACTTGTTAAACATGCCCTCCAGGCAAACCGGCGCTCAAAACAACCTAAATCTAGTAGGCATCAGCTTTCCAAAGAATGAATAATTTTGGATGCAAGGACATCTCAGAAGCGAATTTGCTCATAATGGGCATTATTTCCCTTGGAGTTTCGACGATTGATCTTACTTTTCAAAAGAAAAGCTTTTACTCAAATAACTTTGCTGTGCATATCGGCGTTATGTCTAAACTCATGCTCGTCGATACCCTGGTTGGTAAAGCGAACTTACGAACGCATAGAAAAAGAAGTGCAGATTGATGAAGAAATCAGGCAGCTTGACGAGGTGAGTCAAGAAGACATCGACAAAGTCAGCGCAGAGATAAATGATAGCCCCAACGATTCATCCTTACTGAGAAAAAGAGGGCGCATATACTATTTGATGTCCCGTTACGACAAATCTTTAATCGACTACGACAAGGCAATTCGACTTAGTCCGAACAAGGATGCTCTATATACAGAAAGGGCAAAAGTCCATCGCCTTCTGGGGAATTATGAGAAAGCTGTCTCAGATTTCACGCAGGCAATAAAGCTTAATCCGACAGATGAACACAATTGGGCGCAAAGGGGCAATTTCTACGACGAAGAAGGTGAATTTGCAACAGCCCTGGAAGACTATGACAATGCTATCAAATTATGTTCAAGACCCGATCTGTTTCTCACTTATCGCAGCATTACATATGCGCAGCTAGGCAAAAACAAAGAGGCACTTGCTGATCTAGACAGAGTTCTGAACGGACCGCGCGACGATTGGAAGAAAGATGCTTTAGAAAATCGCGCCAAGATTTACATATTAATTGGCGAAAGCGGTAAGGCTATGAAAGCATTGGATGAGTGGATTGCCTATGATTCCTCGGCTGATGCCCCTTTTACCATGCGCGGAAAACTGCGTCAGTGGCTGGGGGAAGATAAAAAGGCGATACAGGATCATGCTGCCGCGGCGGCGCTGTGTAAAAAAGACATTGCCGATGAGCCCGATGAACCCGTGTGGTACAGATCTTGTGCGGATGCACTAGACCAAGCAGGAGAGAAGAACAAAGCTTCTCAATTACGTGACCAGGCTTGGACCTTGTTAGACAAGCAATGGCTGAAAGACAAAAAAGCACGTGATGAAATTCTCAGTAATCTCTCAGCATTGTACTTGGAAGGTAACCCATCGAAAGCTAAGCAGAAAGACTTACTGCAAAAGTTCGAAGTGCAGCTTAAGGCATCAAAAAATGCTGATTTAATCGATGATAGAGGCATCTTCTTTTTTAAAACAGGGCAATACAAGCGCGCGCAGCAAGACTTTCTTTCAGCTAATCAATGGAAGCCAGAGGAAAGCGGTTATACCGCCAATTTGATTCGCTCTTGCGTTCGTTTGTCACAGATGGATAGGGCTATCTCTCTATGCAAAGAAGCCTTGAAGGAAAAACCTAACGATTCACTATTGAATTGCACTTTGGCAGAGGTCTACGCAAAAACCGGACACAGGCAAGAAGCACTAGCTGCCTTGGAGAAAGCGATTGCTGTAGATAGATTCGACGGCACTCCTTACTTCGTCAGAGCCAATGTCTTAAAAGCATCCGGAGATCTAGAAGGAAGTAAAAAAGATGAGCTGAGGGCAAGCATTTTCGACCACTACTTCTTCAATGAATGGTAATTAAGGTGGAATGACCCTTAAGTCACTTCGTCATATCGAAAATGGTGGCAAAAGATGGGATCGCCTGAATCACGAAGCCAATAATAAATAGCGTGACACCGCCGGTTCCAAAAGACTGCGGAGGCAAATTGTCGGAATACCACTCGATGAGAGGGCTGACTATCGATGTCACAAAAATAGCAAAGCCAAAGGTCAAGCCGAATTTGATGACAAAACTGATTGTCTTTGCGTCACCATGGGTGATACTAGCACCGAACAAGCCGGACGCCACGGCAACGAGCATCATGATGCCAGCAATAACCACCTGGCGCCAGGTCAATTGTGGTCTCTTACCGGTATTGTAGAGGGTGGCCGGCGAGATTTTCAGTCGCGGCAAAACTAGCGACATGACAAATACAAGAGCACCCATTACCAATGCCAGAATGTAATTTTCCTTTATCCAAACTGCGGCAATAATGGCAACAGAGCGCAGGATGGCAGTGCCAAGCAGGAATCTATTAGTGTCCGGGATACCTTTACCGGCTCGATCGAAATGCAGGCCCAAGGCGGTGCCAAAAGCAAGTCCGACAATGAGCGCGAATTTGAAACCCATCGTTGTAAGAAAGAGAAGAACCAGAAGAACGCTGTAGTTGACTATCTTCGTCAAGCGCGCCAGCGGTCCATTTTCGCCGCCCAAAAGATCGTAGGCTAAATACAAACCACCCATGACGTCGCATGTCATGCCAATGATTGTAATTACCGCTGAAACGTGGTCATCCATCGCAAATCAAATGTCTGAGATTTAGAAAGATACAAATACCTAATTTACTTCCGCCGACCTTTCTTCGATTTGCCGGATGCCGTGCCGATTGGTTTCTTAGAGCGTGGAGTAGATTTTGCGGCGGCAACCTTTGCGGAGACAGACTTTGGTTTGGCAGATTTGCGTGCAGTAGACTTTCCTGCGGCGGTTTTATCATTTTTCGACACCGGAGCCCTTCTACCCGACAAAACAACCTTTCCTTGCAAGCCCGTCAGCGCGGTAAAGGTAGTCAAATGACTTTGCGGCACCTTATGAGTGTCTTTGAATGATTTTCCGAAGTCAGCCGCCTTTACCTCCAGGATATCCAAAGGTTCTTTGCAGTAGACATTGAAATGGCAGGCGGCTTCCAGAGCAACTCTTGTGAGCTCGAGACCGTCATCAAGCACGTCATACAGACCATAAAGACAGCCCACCGAATAATCGGAACCGGCACCACGGGCGGCATAACGTGGATATTCAGAGACGCTCAAATTGGTCGACACTCCGTAAATACTGGTGGGTGTGACCACAAGAAAAACGTTGTACATAGAAGCGAAAGTATCCTTGCCCGGCTCGACCAGAGTGAAGGACTTCTTCAATTCGTTGTACAGCTCGAGAAAAAACGAGAAAACGTGGCTGCGATCGGAGAAAGTGTTCTCCATCATCTTGTGGTTATTGCGATAGAGGTGCTCGATTATATTGTCGAGCAACGAATAACCGCTGGTAGCCAGGTAGGCATGCTTCAGCTTGATGATTTTCGAGCCGCGCACAAGGTCGGTCACGTACTCATTGCCGAATGTCGTAATTCGGTCTGAGCCCAAATACACTTTTCCGTTCTTCTTGACGGCTACCAAAATGGTCATTATCTTTAAGGATCCCTTGCGTTAGTATTTATCAGTCTTATGAGGCTCTCGAGCCACTTCTTAACTTTCATACCCGAAAACCCTACTCTTTCGCATAATCCGGCTTTCAGGCATGTTTTACTTGATAGGGCTAGAATAATTACAGTTCCTGATGGGGTCCCAATGTTGCCTTTTGTCAGAAATCTATTAGCCAAAGTTACGGGTAATAGGCGCTCAAGAACAGCGCAGCTGGTAGTCAGTGCGTCAGCCGTGTTTTTGCTTATCGGGCAACTGTACATAGAAGCCCATGCTCAAAATCCCAACGACATTGCCAATATTCCGGTAAGCCCTGTCCCGTCCGGGCAGATGGGAATGGCACAAGCTAACATGATGAATCGCGGCGGCGCTATCCAGGAGTGGTTCCAGCGCTATGACCATGTACGTCGCCAGGCCCAAATGTCCCCTGCCGAAAAGGCGAGAGCCGACGGTCTTATGTCGAAAGGCATGGGCGGACTGGGCGCCATGCTGGCAGGCGACGAGAAAATGGTGACCCAAAATCTCCTCACCAAGCTGGTCGGAAAGTACCAGACAGCTGCTGAGCAGATGAAAGCACTGCCGCTTTTGCGCGAGACAGAGCAGCTCCACCGCGGCTATTACCAGTACTTTTCCGACGCCAGACAGCTGTTTTCCGACTACCTGAAAGTGCAGTCCAATCTGTTTGCTATGGATGAGGCGACCGGAAAGCCTGTAGCCGGGCTACTTATGGGTCGCAAACAGAATCTCGAGCAGCTGGATATGAACAATAAAGCCCTGGACGAGCAATTGCGACAGCAGTTCAATGTTCCGCCCTATCGCTATTAGGGTCGAACTATCCTTTTGTCCGGGAATATATAGGATGTAACAGAGTCCGGAGGTCGGACAATGCCGCGCCTATCGCATCCTCGCGCCCGAATGGAAAAGAAAAGAGCTCTTCTGTCGGCTGTTTACTGCCTTATCTTGCCGTTTTGCGTGGCACCATCGGCCGTAGCCCAGGGGGGCTATGACACCACCGACATCGCCCCGCCTGAGGAGGTTCTCGACCATGGACCCAGGCCGGAGCCGCAAGAATATCAGCGCAAGGGTGATGAGGATTATGTGCCGGGAACCAGCAAATATTACGAGCCCAAAGCCGAGAACGACGTTGAAAAATGGTTTTCACAATACGATGAAATTCGAAGAAAGTATGAGAGCAGTCCCGAAGAGCGCCAGTATTTCGAACAACTGATCAACAGACCGCCCGGCTCCGGCTTATCGGATGACGATCGCAAATTCCTGGAAGACATGGCGCAGCGTTATGCCGAAGCGTTCAATCAAATGAAAGAGCTGGAAGGGATCACAGAAACGCAGCACCTGCATAGAGGATACGGCGTATTCGCCTCGCAGCAGGCGACAATGTGCATGGACTATATCCGCATTCTCAGCGAGCCGGACGCCAGGGACAAAATGGGGCGTCCACTGGCTGCGAGCATGACTGAAAAACGCAGAGGACTTTATCAGTTGGAAAAAAGCAATCGCCTGCTGGACTTTCGTACGCGGCAAACTTTCAACATCACGAAAAACCCTTATGAACAGCGACAGCAACGTGAATAGCTAAAGCGGAATATCAACTTTCATTTGATAGAGCTTATTGATCGTATTGATGTCTCGCTGCGAAAGACGTGATGTTTCGTCCGTTTCCGGATACATCAGATCGGCTCTGATGGGGCTGTGCCCCAGCAAGCCCAGAGCGTGTCCTAGCTCATGAGTGACGACATTTTTCAAAACCAGAAGTCGAACATCTTTATCTCTTGAGTAAACCAGGTCCAGATTGACCTCGATTATTTGTGGCTCGACCGAATACTGCGCACCGATGCGCGGAATAAAAATGGGAACGGGAATACCCGATACGGGCACAACTCCGACAGGCGTCGGATGCTTCGCCTGCCAACGAGTTATGGTCTGAGCGCCGAGCATACAATCCTTTGAATTTCCGTTATCGCCAAGACGTTTCCAGACAACTCGAACGCGCGCTTGCTCGGGATCATCGACGCGTAAGAATGCTATCAGTCCATTGGTTCGCTTCTCCCACTCATCAAAACCCTTAATGCAAGCCTCGGTAAATCCGGGCTCCGGAAAAGGCGTGATATAGACTTTGACGGGCATGTTCTTAAATCGCAGAACGCGATTTTTCGTGGCGGTTAGCACTGCATCACAATAATCAGAAGTTATAGGCGGACTTCCGTATGGGGCAATACGGACGAATTGCGCCGGCAGAACGTTGGTCAGAGGCACCATCCTCAACTGATTGGTAGAGGAAATTTGCTCTGACGTATCCTGCGCAAGCACAGGCAAGGCGGACAAAAGCAGAAAGAATATCACTGCCCATGGTGCAGCAACTGCTTTCGACTGTTC
>CAZBOX010000090.1:0-20331 GCA_964493595.1 uncultured Candidatus Obscuribacterales bacterium
AGATGATCGAGCTCGGTGATGCGTTCATCGCATTTCCGGGCGGCACGGGCACGCAAACAGCCATTACCAAGCTGAGGATGCACAATACAACCAGAGCGATAGTCACATAGTCAGAAAAACGTTGCTTTACGTTTTCCGCCACGGACGCTTCATTGACGTGCTTGAGAGCACGAAGGAAATTGGTCAGACCCTGACGCCTTATAGGCTGCTCTTCGCCAGCATTGTCAGCTGCCGAAGCGGGATCCATTTTGTGTGCTTCCGATTCAGACACAAACCAACCTCTTTACTCGCCGGAACTCCCTCTAATATTATCAAGCCTCGCTCTTATCCGTGAGCCCGAAAAGAAGTAAAGTGAGCCGCCAGAAGAAATAAAGTGAGCCAGCCAGACAATAATTATCCGTCGCAAGCGCCTGCCGTATGGGCGCTAGTCCTGCACTGGCGCGGAATTGACTTTACTCGGCGCTGCCTGACTTCCCTCAAGGATATAAATCGGCAAAATTTCCATATTTTGCTGGTCGACAATGGTTCTGACGACCATGACGGAATAAAACTGGGCGATGAATTCAAAGACATAGAGGTTCTGCGACTGGACTCAAATCAGGGGTTTGCAGGAGGCTGTAACGCCGGAATGCGCTTGTGTCTGGACAAAAATGCAGACCTGATCTGGCTTTTGAACAACGACACAACTGTGCCAGCCGATTCTCTGGATAAGTTACTGGCGGTTTCAAATGCAGATCCCAAGGCTGCTGCTCTGGGCGCCAGCATAGTAGAAAACGAATCAGACGGGCGCGCAAAAACGGTCCAGGCGCGGGGAGTGATTGACTTCACAAAGGCGAAAACATATCTCAAACCTGATGCGGAAGGTCCAACGGTAGAATGCGAATGGCTTTCCGGCTCAAATCTTCTTTTACGTTCGGACGCGCTGAGAGAAGTGGGGCTTTTCGATGAGTCTTACTTTCTCTACTTTGAAGATACAGAACTTTGCCATCGCCTCAGACTGAAGGGCTGGAAGTGCATTCTCGTGCCGGACGCCATCATTGCCCACACCGGCAACGCATCGACAACCGGCAAACGCCGATTTTGGCGCGATTACTATTACACTCGCAATCGGTTTCTCTTCTTTTCGCAGTATTTGCCAGCCGAAAAACGACTTCCTGCCTATCTCTCCATCTTCTCTCATCTGCTGCGGCACACACTTGTACTTCCTTTCCGCGGAGAAAAAGGAAGAAATCAGTTGCGTGCAGAATTGCTTGGAGCGCGCGACTTTTTCAATCATTCGCTAGGAAGAGCAACCTGCCTGGACTGGTGCGAAGAAAACTGAGCGTGAATTGTTGCGCGCAAAAATCTCACGTGTTTTTTATGTCTTGCGCCATAAAGTGCTAACACCCACCCCGAGCACCTTAGGAGATTTCCCCATGGCGAATCTTGAACGTTGTGTCGAGTCAAATCCACAACCGGAAGCTAATAACAATTGGATCGACAAATTTTTGACTGAGACATATCAAATTCAAAACAGACCTCAGACTCGCTGTCCTGGTTTCGTCGACGCAGCTGACGTTGAATTGTTCGAATCAGAGAAAGGTAAAGAGCACGCAGATACAGCTGTCGCTGCTGCCAACACCGAAAACTTCGATCCAAGACAAAACGGTTTTGAATATCTGAAAACACACAAAAATCCGACCGACATAGCTGAACAGTACGCCAAAGACTGGCAACAAGGACACTACCAATTTTGGACTCCGTTTCTCACCGACATCTATGATGTCGCTAAAAGCAGCGCCGACAAGGCAGCTACCTTGAAGCTAATTGAAAACAAAATGAACGAGCTTATGAAGAACGATCCCAAAGACACACAAGTAGCGCTTGATCTGCGACCCGACAATACGATATTGATGCGCTTCGGCAATTCGAGTTCTTTCTACCGCCACATAATAGACCTGAACAGGCCTATTCACGAACAAAATAATCGCTACAGTTATGACGACTAGCGTGTAACACCGTTCAAGATCAGCTGTATAGCTTGATCCATATGAACATCGTAGAGGTCTTTATTCAATATGTCGGGTGTACCTGCAAACATGTGCGCGAGATTATTTCGCGACATCGTATAAAAGATGCAGGCTCCCATAATGTTAATTGAGGTGTGGAGGGTGTTTAACTCACTACGAAAAACACCTTCACGCTTTCCTCGCTCCAAGATTGCTTGTATCGGTTCATATATAGCCGAAATCACAATCTGCTTGTAGAACTTCCCTTCGTTCTGAATTCCCTCGAAAAGCATGATCAGAGGAAGATTTCGATTTTCTCTCAAATCCGTCATGATAATGCGCAAAAAACGCTCTAAGGCTTCCGCTGGACTTGCCTGATTCACATCGAAGCCTTGGGCGACCTTGGCTTGCTCCGAGAACATTCGCTCCAACACGAGCCTGTATAAAGTCTCTTTCGAGTCGAAGTAATAGTGGATCATCGCGCGCGTGCAGTCAGCAGCGATGGCCATATCTTCTGTCCGCGCCCCCAAAAGCCCTCGTCGCGCAAACTCACATTCAGCAGCATCAAGAATCAGCTTTTTTGTCAGTTCAGCGTCTCGCTGCTTGCTGACTATTTTGGTCTTTGCCATTAATTCACCCAGTTAACTAACAAAATTGTAAACCAGACAACATAAATCAGCAAGGAATCCCCTTGACGGTTTCGGCGATTGCTATCATACTAACTAACATGTTAGTTAACCGATTCGAGGGCACGAAAATGGCAGTCCCCACATTAGACGAGAAGCCCTGCACCGAACTCAAAGCTTACCCGGTATCCGTAGTTCCTTGTAGTGAAATCAGCGCCTCCCCGCTGGAGAGCGTTTCAAAAGCAGCAGACCGCAACAAAGGCAACAACGGCAATAAGTTCAACCTTTCAAAACATGGAAAAGTCGTCGCACTGGCTACTGCGGCAATTCTACTTATAGGAGGTGCCAGCTTTGGCGCCGCCCAGTGGCTCTCCTACACATCCGCTCACCAGGAGACAGATGACGCTTATGTCACTGGCCATCTCCACCAAATCAGCAGCCGCATCGACGGCACCGTGCAAAGCGTATTGATAGACGATAACCAACATGTCAAGGAAGGGCAGGTTATAGCAATTTTGGACCCACGCGACTATCAAGTGAAGGTCAATCAAGCCAAAGCCGCGCTTGATTCCGCCAAACGCCAGGCTAATGCAGCTTTCACGACTATCAACCTGGCCAACACAACGGCACAAGGTACAGAACTGACAGCCAACGGCGCTGTGGCTGACGCACACGCTACCATCGCGAAGGCTGAAGCTGCCGTGCAAGAATCTCTCATTCAAATCGAACATTCGAAAGATGACTTGGTTGGCAAACAAGCTGAGATGGAGCGCGCTGCCCTGGACTATCAACGTTTCGAGGATTTAGCCAAAGAACAGGCTGTTTCACAACAACAAGCAGACAACGCCAAACGCGACTTCATTGTTGCGGAAAAAGCACGTGATATGGCTCAGAAACAAATAAATCAAGCCAATAGCCAATACGCTCAAGCGCTTGAAGCAGTTAAAAAAGCGAAGGCTCAATTGGTTCAAACGCAAGGCCAGATGCAATTAGCCAAAGCAAGCCAGGTACAAACCGAAGTCAACTCCAAAAACTATGACGTTGCCAACGCTGCTATCGAAGAAGCGACAGCTAAACTTCAAGAAGCTGAATTGAACCTCTCCTACACGACAATAGTCGCACCAACTACCGGTCGCATCGGTAAGAAATCTGTAGAAGTTGGTCAACATGTTCAACCAGGACAACCGCTGGTCACACTGGTTTCAGATGACCTTTGGGTAGTTGCGAACTTCAAAGAAACGCAACTCGAAAAGATGCGCCCGCATCAAGAAGTAGAACTAAAGGTAGATTCTTTCCCCGGTCATGTTTTCAAAGGACAAGTAGATAGCGTCGCCCCTGGCTCAGGCTCCAGTTTCGCTGTGCTGCCATCCGACAACGCAACCGGAAACTTCACCAAAATAGTCCAACGCGTCCCGGTCAAAGTGACTTTCGACAAAGCCAGCTTAGGTATGTACTGCGACCTTCTTGTCCCAGGAATGTCTGTCGTAGTCGAAGTTGAAGTGAACCACAAAAAAGCGTAGTCGACCATGGACAAGTCAACACATCACGAAGAGCCGCAGGTCTCCTTCAAAGACTGGATTGCAGTCGTGGGATCTGCGCTCGGCGCATTTATGGCTGTGCTGGACATTCAAATTACGGCATCTTCATTGAAAGACATTCAAGGTGCATTAGGCGCCAGTCTTGACGAGGGAAGTTGGATTTCCACTGCGTATCTAATCGCCGAAATAGTCACAATTCCTCTGACCGGATGGTTATCCAAAGTCTTCGGCTTGAAGAAATACATTCTGACTAACGCGGTCCTCTTCCTCATTTTTTCAATGTGCTGCGGACTGGCATGGGACCTAAATTCGCTCATCGCTTTTCGTGCCGCTCAAGGATTTACAGGCGGCGTGCTAATTCCGATGTCGTTTGCGATTATTTTGTCGAAACTGCCTCCTTCGAAACAACCGATCGGCTTGGCAATTTTCAGCATCACCGCCGTGTTTGCGCCATCCATCGGTCCGACGATCGGAGGTTACCTGACAGACAACTACGGTTGGGAATACAGCTTCTACTTGAACCTTATTCCAGGCATCGCTCTAATTTCGATGCTTGCTTATTCGCTTCCAAAATCGAAAATGCAATTGGATTTGCTCAAACGCGGCGACTATCTGGGCATCGCAACCATGGCAATCGGGCTCAGTTGCTTGATCTACGTACTTGAGGAAGGACAGCGCAAAGATTGGTTCGGCTCGGAATTGATTTCACGTCCGGCGATAATCGCAGCAATTGCTCTGACCATCTTCGTCATATCGCAGTTCGTCAAAAAGGAACCGCTACTCAACCTGAAATTACTGTTCCGCCGCAATTTTGGCATCGGCAGCTTTGCCAACACTGTGTTCGGTATGGCGCTTTACGGCAGCGTTTTCATTATCCCCTCCTATCTGACAATCGTGCAGGGATACAGCGCACTGCAAATCGGGCAGGTTCTCATCTGGTCTGGGTTGCCACAACTCGCGATCACACCCTTCATACCGCTTATGATGAAAAAGGTGGACGCGCGCATCATGCTCGTAACAGGCTTGGCGCTTTTCTCAGCAAGCTGCTTTATGAACGCCTTCATGAGCCATGATTATTCCGGTCCGCAACTGATTGCGGCAATGCTAGTTCGCTCATTGGGACAACCACTGATTATGGTTCCACTTTCAACGCTTACAACAGCTGGCATTGCGCAGGAAGAAGCTCCTACAGCATCCTCGCTCTTCAACATGATGCGCAACCTGGGCGGCTCTTTCGGCATTGCCGGTCTCTCGACTATCCTTACGCAACGCGAACAGTTCCACTCAGAGCGTATCGGAGAATCTTTCACAGCCGTCGGTTTAAATACACAACAGTTTCTCAATCAAGCGATGGAAAAGTTTCAACATCAGGGATATTCGCAGTTCAACGCCCATCAAGCTGCGATTGAACAACTGGCTCACCGCATCAAAATAGAAGCCTATGTTCAATCTTTCAATGACTGCTTTCTAGCCCTGGGCATCGTCCTTCTCACCGCTGCAATCGTGACAATGTTCTTGAAGAAAGCCGCTCCCAACGCTCATTCAATGGCCGAGTAGTGGCGGCCTAACATTTTTCAGTCGGCTTCCAATACGCCATATACACACAAAGGCTCGTCACTAGAAAGACAAGCAAAATTCCAGATACGGTCAAAAAAGCTACCAAGACCTTCAGCCCCCGCAACAGATAGATGAACATTTGGTCAAACGACTGTTCTAAAGGCAATTCACCTAAAACTCCCAACAAAAAAATACCTGCTGTAGCAAACGTCAAAATAGTAATTGCCAGCAGGATCAAGCTTTTGCGAATGCAATCAATTGCACGTACTTTCCTGAACTGCTCCATTAACACACAAGCAAGGCTTGGGAGTATTACATAGAGAAAGCCATGATCGAGAAACAACATACAAAATCTCAAGCCAACAGCTTGGCTTTGAAGCACAGAATAATCATTTTTCAAGTGCATATACGCATGATAGGTTGGACCGTCGTGCGACATTAACCACTGGAGATACGGTTGCTGCCAGATTGGAAACGGATTGATGCGAATGTCTTCAACAGACTCAAGCCCCAAGCTCACCAAACCAAGAATGATGCCGATCAAAATCGGCTTCAAGTATGGCTTGAATGAAGATCGATTTTTCAAGGTTTATGCACTTCATAGTAAGAAAGCAGGGACCACTGCACCAGTAGAATAAACAAAGCCAAAAAGGAAACGGTCATGAGCCACTTCGTTAAATCGCTTGATAAAAAACCTTCAAACGTATAGTGCCTCTTTCCAAAACTATAGTTCAGTAGCGCCTCTCGAACCCATCGCTTACTTCCGTCAAGCTGATTCAGCGCAAAGGCCAAGAAGCCGAAAATAATTGATGTGCGTAAGACAGTTTCCAAACCGCTGTTAAGAAGAGTACTGGCGAACGCCAAACACGCTCCCTGGAAATAGAGTTTTCCAATTTCCGGAAGAGTCTCATATTTCAAACCATACTGATAGCGCTCACTAAAGTAATCCCATTGAGAAGCAACTAGCGATGCCTGTAAAACAGCGTACGCTAGACCCAAGAGAAAGCCAAATCTCAGTGGCTTCAAATACCACAGCAACTTCTCCCTCTTAGATAAATCACTTTTGGTCAAAGTTGGGACCTGAACGGACCTTCCAAATCCATCATACAAAAAGCGACATGAGAGAAAAAACAAAAGTGCCGGCAAAACGCCGGCACTTCAATGAGAATACAAAATTTCAATGAGAATACAAAATTTGAAATGCCGGCTGGAAGCCGGCGCTCCGGCCGCTCCGGGCGCTCCGGCCACTCCGGCCGTGACTAGCCTTCGTCTGCGACTTCCACTTCGTCGCCGTAAGCTTCTTCTTCGGCGGTGTAGTCATCGTCTTCCGATTCATCATGGTGTTTGCCATTCGAACCCTTTTTCTTCTTACCGGCGCTGCTGCCTTCTTCAGGTATGCCGCGATAGGTGATGACGATGTGTCTGTCTTGTCCTTCGCCTTCCGATTCGGAAGCGAGCTCTTCGAAATTTTCCTGCAGATATTTGTGCACGATGCGACGTTCGTAAGGGCTCATCGGCGGCAACGCGACGCGCTCCTGCTCACCGTTCAGCACTTCAACAGCCGCTCTCTTGGCGCTGTCCTCGAGGTTGCGACGACGGCGCAGCCTGTAGTCCAGAACGTCTACAACAAAAGGACCCTGGTCTGATTGACCTGATTTGCACATCTGTCTGACGATGAATTGCAGAGCTTCCAGCGTCGCTCCATTGCGTCCAATCAGTAAACGAGCGTCATCGGGGCGGCACTCGATGCGGAAGCAAGTGGTAGTTTCGTCAATGTCCTCTGCCGAGACGGTTGCCTCAATATCCAAGATGGCGAGGATTTTTTCCAAATATGATCTGGCGTTTTCGTCTAATGAGTTCATAAGCTATTTCTTCTTCTTTTTTACTTTGCGCTTTCCTGTTGACAAACTTATCGTTTCACCGGTGTCACTCTCCACCGTTATCTTCTTGACTCCATCGTCGCCCTTCTTCTTGCTCGAATCACTTTCGGATTCTTTACTGGAGCCATTTTTGCCGCTATCACTTATGTCTTTTTTTTTGCCTTTTGGTGAATCGCCATCGGCAGGCGGCGGCGGAACGTAATCATCATCACCTGCGGTCACGTCAATAAATTCCGGCACAGGCGACTTCATAACCAGCCATGTTTGCAACGTCTGTATGACGTTGGACACAACCATATAAACATACACTCCCGAGGGCAATGGTATGAAGAAAAACATTGCCGAAAGTGCAATTGGCATCGTCTTTGCCGTCTGCTGCTGAATTATTTGCTGCTCGTCCATCTCTTGATTAGGATCGGGCTGCTTCATCGTCAGCTTGGAAGACAAATACATCGTCGCGCCGAACAATATGATCATGACGACCAGGTCGAAGTTTTCAGGCTTCAAAAGGTCCATGCCGGACGCAACTTTTCCAAGACCATTTATCGGTCCGAAATTTTCATGCTTGGCGATACCTGGAACCATCGCCTGAACGTGATACTCGCCTGGCTTGTTGAAAGTGGCATGACCGTTGTCATCAATTGTCGCCGGCGGCTCCTCGCCGTCTTTCTTTTGGATGTTGTTCAGTTTCCATTGCACCTTGAAATCAGCAGGTAACTGACCATCGACAGAGCGCGTGTTGAAGTCAAGGCTCTCGCCCTCGACTACGACCGAATCGCCCGGAAATACGACTACTTTGGCTATCTTGCCATCAGGACCAACATAGGGGCTGTTATTGCCGGAAACTTCGACTTTTTTGACTTCGGCAGACTTAGCCTTCTCAACAACATTGACCTTGACGTCGACAGCCTTATCACCAAAAGGCGGTCCGGAGAAGGTTGCAAACAGAGCGAAGAGTACGGGCAATTGAACAAGTGTCGGAAGGCAGCCGCCCAACGGATTCATCTTGTTCTTGGAGTAGAACTCCATCATCTTCTTCTGGAATTTCTCAGGATCGCTCTTGTACTTATCCTGAATCTTCTTCATCATCGGCTGCATCTGCGACATCTTCTGCATCGACTGAGTCGATTTGACCACCAGCGGCCAGACCAGAACACGCACCAATACTGTGAGAAGGATAATCGCCCAGCCATAGCTGTTCGTCATCCTGTGGAAATACTCCAGGATCGGGATCATGAACTGATAGGTGATGTCCAATTTGCTACCTCTAAATCAAGCGCTACGGCTTGTGTTGACCTGTTCGGAAATTATTACCTTTGCTTCCGGCAAAGACCGGTTTTAGACCTGTTTTCATAACGATTAACGGCGCCGCGACTTCCGGCACTTCATCGACTCCACCATCATGAAAAGGATGACACTTGCATATGCGCACAAGCCCGAGCCGCATCCCGGCTGCAATTCCGTGTTTCTCGACCGCTTGCCGAGTGTACTCGGAGCAGGACGGATAAAAGCGGCACGCCGGCTGGCGAAAACGCCTGGTCCATTGCCAGGCTTCCAATAGTTTCAAAACTGCCGTCTTTGCTCTACTCACGCGGCTTGCCCCCTGGCTCTCCGCCTCTCACCACGCCGTATTTGTGCTCTGCTTTGCTCAGACATTCATCCACGGCTTTCAATATCTCAGTCCAACTGGCTTCCAGCGCCGAGGCATGCAGGACAAAAACGAGCACGTACCATTGCCCTAACTTGTATTTTGGTCTTGCAGCTTCTGCTTTTGTATCTGTACATATGGCTTTATTCTGGACCTTTTTCTCACTTGCCGCTTGAGCAACTGGAGAGTGTCCTTCTCGCAAAGAACGTGTCAGGAGCCTATACGCTTCTCTGACACGTCGTTTAACTCGATTGCGCGCTACTGCGCTTTTAAGCACCTTTTTAGCAGCTACAAAGCCTACAAACGGCAATCTCTCTGCTCTCGTCGAGTAAGTCGAATTGCTCGAACCTGGTGCTTTCCTCTCGCTCTTTGCACGAGGGACAACGTACAAGGTTACAAGGCGCGTATTTACGTTCTTCCGTCCCGTGTAGGCTCTCTGAAAAACGCTGGATTTTCGCAGCCTTTCGTTAGCGGGAAGCAAGAGCGACAACCCATCCTATACGGAGAGTCTGTAGCGACCTTTTGCCCGACGTGCCTTGATTACTTTCTGTCCATTCTTGGTGGACATTCTCTTTAGAAAGCCGCTTCCTCTTTTAACCTTGATAAAAGATCCGCGCAATGTTCTCTTCATTGGTATAACTCCTGGGGACCAACTACTTTCAAGTTATCGCTTGGCAAAACTTGAAAAAATTCTTGGCTAGCATACATAGCTAAAACGAATAGCTGTCTATGCTATCATCTCCTGCATATGTTTTTAGCTCGTCCCCAGCCAGGACTGAGTAAAAAAATTCACGAAATAGCCGAGATCGGTAAACCAAATCTCCGGCTATATTTTTTAGTCTGCCTGCACACTCCAATCATTCGTATCCGCAAATTACGGTGAAACCGGGACAGGCAGCTAAGTTTCAGTGGTCGCCGCCGCTGCTATATCCGCATCTTCAGGCGCACGACTGAATTAGGGAATCTTCATCAAGACGATGTCTCTTTTTTCGATTTTGGCCGACTTTTGTAAAGACGGCAGCTTTACCAACCGAGTGTCCGGAGCAATTGCATGATGACCAAAGAGCGGGAAGATGTTCGCCTCATGAAGTCGACCGCTGAAATTTGGGCAGATGTGCTGGACATTATCAAGCCTCAGGTAAAGGAAGCCACATTCAATATGTTCTTCGCCAATGCAGTCTGCCAAGCTGTTGAAGGCGATCAGGCAACCATTGCTCTAGCCAATGAATTCGGTCGCAATATGATGAGCAACAATCATCAGAAGCTGCTCGAATCAGCTTTTGAACAGGCGACTCGCGCAAAAATCAAGGTCAATGTAATCGTTGATCCCAGTGTCGCATCCGGGCGTTATGAGCCATCCATCGCCAATATCACGATGATTCCCCAGGGCGAAGCACAAGAAGCAATCGATTTATCCAACGCGCTTATGAATGCTACGGGCGATACCATTTCGCTCTCCGGTACCTCGGTCGGTGGAAACTATCAGGGAGTGCCGAAAAATCAGGCATTCTCGGTACAACCGATCAATCAATCACTAGCCACCAAGGCTAACCTCAACGAAAAATACACTTTCGATACTTTTGTCGTCGGCTCCAACAATCGCTTCTGCCATTCAGCTGCGCTGGCTGTAGCGCAAAAACCAGGCCAAGCCTACAATCCACTATTTGTGTATGGCGGAGTCGGTCTGGGCAAAACTCACCTTATGCAAGCGATTGGCCATGAAGTTTTGCGCAATTCGCCCAATACCAATGTCAAATACATAACTTGTGAGCGTTTCACAAACGAGCTCATCAACTCAATCCGCGACGATCGCATGGTCGATTTCAGGAAGCGCTATCGCCAGATCGACGTGCTCCTTATCGACGATATTCAATTTATAGCCGGAAAAGAATCCACGCAGGAAGAGTTTTTCCATACTTTCAACGCTCTGAGAGATGCCAATCGCCAGATTGTTCTTTCTTCCGACCGTCCACCAAATGCCATAGCAACTCTGGAAGAACGGCTCAAGAGCCGGTTTGCGTGGGGTCTTATTACTGACGTCCAGGCGCCCGACCTGGAAACACGCATGGCGATCCTGCGCAAGAAGTGCGAATTGGACAGGTTGTCTGTAAAAGATGAACTTATAGAATTGATCGCTTCTATGTATACGAATAATATTCGTGAGCTGGAAGGCGCACTGATACGGGTTCATGCGTATGCAAGCTTGACCGGCGAGGATTTAAAGCCGCGCGATTTGATTGCCTTACTCAAGCCGGAAGCAGCAGCGGCGCCAAAACCACAGATCACTCTGGAATTAATACTAGATACAGTAGCGGAAGCTTATCGAGTGGAACCTTCGGAAATCCGCTCACAGAAACGATCTGCTGACCTTGCATTGCCAAGGCATATAGCAATGTACCTCGCACATGAGTTGTGTCAAATGAGCTTTCCCCGCATCGGAACTGCATTTGGCAACCGCAAACACACATCTGCCATATATGCGATCAAGAAGATCCGCGAGGAGATTGAATCCGACCATGATCTTTCTGATGCGATCCGCAAAATCCGCCAGAAATTGGGCGTTTGAGTGCCTGTAGAAAACTTGTAGAAAATCTGTCGGTTTCTTGTAGGCGAACTGTGTAATACGCTACACGGCAGGTTTTTGATCGATCGTGTTTTACACACCCCGTCTACAGGTTTTTGACATGCGAAAAGTTTTGCCCGTTTGCGTTTCAAGCGTTATCTACAGAAATCGCCCGGCCCTACTACTTCTTATTTAGTAATTTTATAAAACCGGAAGTAACAGCCAATAGCAAAGGACCGTCAGGGAGCCGGATCCGCTCAGATTTAGATCAGACCGCACACAAGATATGCAAAACGATCCTGCATCAGAACTGGCTTGAATTCCGGGTTACGGACAACTCAATCACTGATCGAATCGATACGAAGATCGATGCAGATCTATATCGATCAGGATCTGGAACCGTTTTCGCACAAAAATCTAAGCTAATCCAGAAATCCGCCAATGCCAAAGAACTGGCACACAGCCTAGAAATCGCTCTGAAAAACACTTGATCTGGGGCCTGTCAGGAAGTTACTCTTACACTCCCTACAGACACATACGTGCGAGGTTGTATATATGCAGTTCGATGTCCAGAAGGACGTGCTCGTTAAAGCACTGCGAGATGTCACAAGCGCAGTGGCTACACGTGTTGTACAACCTATCCTCAGCAATGTTCTTATTGAGACAAGAGAGAACAGCACGATCAGGTTTCAGGGCACAGATCTCGACATTACCATCGAGACTAAAGTTCCTGGGATGATCGAAGAGAAGGGCTCTGTAACCCTTCCCGGTAAAAAGCTTCTGGAAGTAGTGAGCAAACTTCCCAATAAAACCGTCCGCTTCAAGGTCAATCCAGAAACCCTCGAGACTACGGTCACCTGCGAGCGCTCCAAATTCAATCTGACAGGTTTGCCCTCTGATGATTTCCCGAAATTGGTAGACAGCGGCAATGTGGACGGCGTCTTGATGCCTTCCGATGTTCTCCGCCGCTCTATCCAACAAACCAGCTTTGCAGCAGCCAACTACGATGCTTCCAGTGTTCTGGGCGGTGTTTACCTGGTTATCAACGAAGGTATTTTCGAGTGCACAGCTACAGACGGGAGCAGACTGGCTCACCGCAAAGAAGAATTGAGTGTAAGCGCTCGTTCAGCACGTCGCGTCGAAGGTGATAAAGAAACTGAAGAAGACAAAAAGTCTGCAACTGCTACCCTCGACAAACCGATGTATTTGAAGGCAATCGTGCCGGCACGCGCTTGCACCGAGTTGGTCAAATTGCTCGATGCGCAAGACAGCGAGAAGGGAGCAAAAGAAGGCGCACCTCTCAAAGAAGTCCGCATTGCCATGGTGAGCGGGCAAATCGTCTTCGAAACCGAGACTCACTATCTGTCTTCCCGCTTGATCGGTGGCGAATACCCTCGCTATCAAGAACTCTTCCCGACTGAGTACAAGTACCTCGGCGAACTCAATGCTGACGATTTCGTCTCCTCGATTGAGCGCGTTGCAGTTATGTCCGACGATCGCACACACCTCGTTAAACTGCATTTTGAAGAAGATACGCTGCAAGTTTCGGCTAATACGCCTGATGTCGGACAAGCCCAGGACGAAACACAAGTCAAATTCGAAGGACAAGTGCTCGATATCGCGGTCAACGTCCGCTATTTGATCGACGTGTTGCAGCGACTCTCGGGAGCGCCCATTCGCATGGAAATGACCGGCCCTCTCAAGCCGATCATCATCAAGACCGGCGCCGATGATAAGTACCGCTATCTGCTCATGCCGGTTCAAGCGCGCTAGGAGTAATGGCCGGAGCGCCGGCTTCCAGCCGGCAAGCGATAGCGAATATTGAACAGTTCTGGGCTCGATTCGTGTCGCACTTTCTCATTGCAAAATCATGTGCGACTGTGTCTAGATTAAGTAGCCAGGTTTGCAATGCTAAATTCGCACTGCTAAATTCGCACTGAAGGAATCTTGGAAGTTGATTCAAACTACTTCTTGCGAAGTTCGCTTCGGCTTTGGTTCGAAATGGAATCTATGTCTTTCATGATTTCCAGTTCTTCCTTGTAGAGGCGCGGTGCCGATTTGAAGCGTGGATTCGCTTGAAGCAAAAATTGTGCTTCAGACCGGTGAAATAGATCCGCCTCTTTGTTCTTATTTTGTTTGCGCATCGAACGCTCTACTTCGTTAGCCATTTCCGGGAATCTGTAAGTCCCTTCCTGTTTCGCAGCGACTTTCGCCATCTCGTATGCTTTGCGAAATAGTTTCTCTGCTTCTGCAAAACGGCCTCTTCCTTCAGCTACATAGCCGAGGTTGCGGATGGCGCAGAGTTGTTTGTATTCGCTTTTATCACGTAGCGAGTCCGCCAATTGTTTGCGAAACCACAGTTCAGCGTTGTCGTAGTCCCCAGAGATGCAATAGAAGTCGCCACGATACTTTTCGAGATCTCCTGTTAGTCCGGCATGATCGAATTGCATTTTCAACTCGCCGAAGATCCTTTTAGCATCAGCTTTTCGACCTAATCTGTCATAAACACAACCGAGATAAATCAACCAGCGGGAATTGTGCACCCAGGTTTTGCCGGACATGCCACGCATCTCTATCTGAATTTTTTCCAGCTGTTCGCGCGCAGCATTCCAATCTTTTTGCACGATGCAAACTCCTGCACAGAGTCCTCTCGTCATGATCAGTCGCGGATGTTTCTCTCCAAAAACCTTTGACTGAATGTCTATTGCGTGTTCCAGTGCATACCTGGCTTTGAGTTGTGCAGCAAGACTTTTGGGGACGCCGTCTTTTGTGACCCCACTGCTATCCACGTAAGTGCTGGCTAGATCTTCTATAGACATGGCTGCCAGCTCGTCCAGGGCGTTTTTCTGGTTGAGCTTGATAGACAGAGCCATGAGCTCCTGGAAATAGGGTTCTGCCTTCTTTGCGTCGCCCTGGTCGATGATCGCGCAGATGAGCTTGGCGAGAACCTCGACACACTTTGATGGATTGTCTCCAAAGCTTTTGGCTCTTTGCAGCGATTTCAAATAAATCTTCTGCGCCAGAGCGTAATCATGCCGCTTGTAGGCGTTAAAGCCGCGGTTGAAATCTTCCTGCCAGTTCGTCCATTTTTCATCAGGTGCCCAGCGACCGGTGATGTCGCGTGGTTGGGCGCAGGCAGCCGCAACGGGTGAAAGCTCGAAGGCCGGCACGGTGGACAGCAAGAGAGAGCCGGAAATGGACCACGCCAAGATAGCGCTCACTCGATTTAGCTTTTTCAATAAGCTATTTGCCTTCATGTGAGCGGCTTTGTCAGTCAGAAACGGTCGATACGAGGATGCCGATTGGATCTTATGATCTGTCCGAGACGGACCGTTCTGTTACTTATGAGTCTGGTGAGTTCGGGGTTTCCGGACCAGACACTTAAAAAAATACGGGACCGACGGGACTCGAACCCGCGACCTCCTACGTGACAGGCAGGCGCTCTAACCAACTGAGCTACGATCCCATGTCCACCAACAGGTGGGCATCCCGGCGATTTGAACAGCAAAGGACTTGCCTATCAATTCACCGGATTTTGAGTATAGCATACGAATATAGCCGCAGTTAGAAGGGCGCGGGTTTTCGGACTTCTGTTTACACTTGTATGATGTCAACAGGGTTCTTTTTTCCTCGCCGGCTCTTCGGATCTCCACAAAACGTGCATCTTTTCCTGGATTGCCGGATCGTAAGAGGCATTTCAGGTCCAGGTCCAATGTAATACCCATTGTTTGCGCCGGTAACTTTTTGGAAATCCGCTTTGAAGGATGCTGAAACTGAGGAGAAACCATTGCGCAGCTGGAAAGGAACCAGAAAGAAAGTGTACGTAGTCTCCCCAGTGCCTTTAATGGCAGCCGTCTCTACTATGTGTCTCACATCCCCGAAGACATTTTGGAGTTTCAATGGCAGGCGCAAACCTGGCGAACGATGCATTCTCTGATTCGCTTTCCGCAAAGATGGTTGCTGATGCAGGCGCTGATAAAGTAGCGCAACAAGCTGCTCAGAATGAAGGCGCTGCGCATTCTCTCTGGCAAGCTGCCTATGAGAATCCTGGCAAGACAGCACTGATAGTTGGTGGAACAGCGCTGGCTGTCGGTGCCGCAATAGCCAGTCGCGGCAAGCTGGCAGAGATGATTCCAGCAATGAAAAACAGGGTTCTGGTTGTTGAAGACAGCCCTTTTTTCGGCCCGGCTTTCAAAGAAACGCTCGAGCAACAGGGAAATAGAGTGACGCTTATAACCGGCGCGGAAGATGTGGCGGCACTTAAATCCGGCATTGTCACGGCGCCCGGTGGCAAGCAGATTCCGCTGCATCTGGAACGCTATCAGGCAGCCTTCGTAGACGGTGATTTAGTCGGTAATGTAACTGGTGCGCAGGTTGTGAAGGAACTTTCGGCCAAACATGTGAGCAGTGTAGGAATGAGCTCGCAGGTGGCGCCGAATATGGAAATGTTGAAAGAAGGTGCGATAGCCGCGGAGCTTAAACCTTCGGTATTTGGAGCATTGGTCAATAGAGATATTTCGGTGCGCGGCGTTTTGAAAAATCCTGGCGAGGTCCAGGGAAAGCTCGACTCTTATAAGAGACGCTATTTTGAGGATAGTTCTATTGGTGACAAAGCCAGTGAGATCCTGAAGAAGGCGATGGAAAAGTTGGGTGTCGGCTAGACGAGACACTTTCCCTCTTTCAGTCTGGGAAGAACCTCTGATTTCCAAACGTCCTCGGACGTGTGCAATAAGAAAGAAACGTTTGAAATAATTCCGCCTTCCGGACTGGATTTTGCGTCCGTCGGGACCAGATCATGCAAGTTGATCAGATTTTGAAACGACTTGGCGACGGCAAGACTGTATTGAATTCCGTGCACGGCCGCAATTGGCCCGAGGTCTTTGCGAACAACGGTAATTCGGCATGCTGGATTTGTTTCCAGTAAGGCGTTCAATGTTCCGGGGTCGAATAGAGGTTTGTTGGAAACGTCTACCAGCACCACCCCTGGTGCTACTTCCACTGCTGATTTGACTAAATCGTGGGAAACCATTACAGCTTGATCGTAGCTAGCCACTTGCTCTTCTAGACGTGCAAGGGCAGCTTCATTACCTTCGACCGCCTTAACCCAGTCAGAGAAAAGTTTTTGTTGCGCTATTTCTCTTTCTTTTGGTCGAGTGGCGTCGTATGAAGGAATAACTGCAATTCCTTTGGCAAGAAGCTGACTGATAGGAGTGCCTGTAACCTGCAACTGAGGCTCTCCGTCCAGTTTTGCTGCATCCTCATCCAGTCCGGGATATGAAATTCCGGCTGCTTTCATCGCGGCGGTTAAACCGTCGGCATCAGGGTCGGCGATGATAGCGACCGCATTTGCGAATTCGCCAGTGGCAACCAGAGTGCTGCAGGCAGGGTGAAGCCGGCGAACGGTAATTGTGCAGTTGTCCGCCAGCATTTGTCTGAGTTTGTGCGTAGCTTTCACCACTCGCAATTCGCGGTCATTTGTGGGCTCGCCGTCGATGCCGTGATGATCTCGGAATACGACGTCAAAACCCTCATCTTTTAAACGCTCGACTGCTTCCACTGTGGCATTGGTGATGGGCGTATCGATAAAGAGAATGGTATTGCTGCTGGAAGAATGAAACTTGAAAGCATCGCGAGCAAAATGAATAATCGTCTCTACATCGTCAGGCGTGAAAGCCTTGATGAATAGGGCGGGAACGTTGTTGATGGTTAGCTTGATCATTGAGCGAATCTGGTCTTTCGAGTATTTATTGTTCGAGGGGCTCAGCAGAGAAGGAATTTATAGTGCCGTTTTCGGCTTGATAGCAAATAGAAATAGGATTGCAGCAGACCTCGCAATCTTCTACGTACTCTTGCCCGCCTGAACTCAAATCGAGCAACATCGAAATCTCTTCCCAGCAGTATGGGCAGGTAAAGAAGTGCTCTTCGAGCATGGGAGCTCTGCCTCCCTCTTCATTATGTAATCGACGCAGACTGGCAGTTTCGCAGATTTTTCAATTCAAGCAGTGGCTCTTGTGCGTGTTTGCCAATTTTATTTACTAGCTAATTCTTGTCGAGTTTCCACCAGAAAATTGAAAGTGCCAGGAAAGAATCTATATACACGCTGCCAAGTGCTTGTGCGCTTGCGCGAGCGGTGACGAGAAGTGCGCGTGGTTGTCAAAGGTGTTTTCTTTTGGTTGTTTGCAAGATCGTGAACGAGTGTTGCGCAGGCGTCAGTAGCAAAAGTTTGCACTACACGCGCGTATCCAGAAGTCTTTATGCGTAGAGTTATCGCGTTTCACTCGTACAACTTTCTCCTCCATACTCCTCACCGAAATCAAAACCTAATCTCGCTTTTCGAGAGTCTGCTCCTGCTTAGATGCGCTCAGCGTCTTTGTTGTGCGGATACGTTTTGCTTTTGTCTGGAGTCGTGTGAGCGAGCAGTTGTCTGTGAAACCAATCTGCAAATCGTAAACGAAAGGATTTCCCTATGTCAGACAAAGGACCCCTCAGCGAGCGCGGCAAGGCTGCAGAGGAAAAGTGGGCTCGCGATCAGGATCGCCAGGCCATCGAGAAGCTGAAGCAGAAGGATGCGGAAAAGGACGGTTGCGGCTGTAAGGACTCGAAGAAGTCGGGCACCTGCGGCGACCACGCCAAGACCGATCCCAAGGACTGCTGCAAGAAGAAGAAGAAGTAAGGCGCCGGCGCGGTTTGATTCGTAAGAGTTGAACCGCGGCCGTAGCCGGTGAAGGGAGCTAGGACATGCTTCAGTTTCTCGCACTTCTGTACCTGCTTGCGTTTGTTCTCGGCTCCACACTCACCGGCTTGCTTTTCCAAGCGTTGTTCTTCTGGGCGGCATCTTTCAGCCGTTTTCCCATGAAGGGCTTCGTCGAATACATCACGGTTTTCGCTCTGGCTGCTGTTCACGGCTGGGCCTGGTACGCACTCGTGCCTGACCCGTTCGTTGCAGTCATGACTTCCGTGATTGGCTTCTTAAGCGTGATCTACTTCAGACTCTCGCTTCCTTCGGGAGATCAAGTCGAGCTCTGAGAAGTCGGAGTATCAGTGTTGCTGCAAACAACCTCTAGTTCTGGAGAAAATCCATGATCACGTGGATTATCGTCGGCATCCTCATTGTTGCCGTCGCCATGATGTTCACCAACCGCTAATCGCTCTTCGAGCCCAGGCGGAAAGTGTCGAGCCTCAGGTCTTCTATGACCGAACTGTTGTTGCAATCAACCACCAGTGCAAGGAGCAAAGCCATGCTTACGTGGCTTCTCATTGGCGTCGCCGTTGTGTGCGTCGTCATGCTGTTCAGCAACAAGCGCTAACAGCGACCGGCTAACCACGAGTTAGCCTGAGCGGGGCGACCATTCTTACGGGTTTTGAAACCTGGAGAAATTGGTCGCCCTTGCTTTTTGAACAGATGATACGAGGAAGTATAGTAAGCATGCGCCTCTCTCTTTGTTTTGGGGATACTAAATAAAGTAGTATAACTGTCTAAAAAACGAAATCATGAGGCAGGGCGGTGTTAATGCCCATTTGCATGATTTCGTCTTGATGCGGAAGGAAGCTCAGCATTTGCCGAGCCTCCTTGCCGAGGAAACAGCTGTTAGCGCAGAATGCCCATCGATTTGACCTTTTCCAGCCACAGAGGGAACTCCGTGAGCATGCGGTCGTAGAGCTGGGCATCGGTGATGTTCTGGAAGTCATCGATGGCGAAGAAGCCGGCGTTGTCGACCTTGCGGCCGGTCATCGTGTCGAGATTCTCGAGCACACCATAGCTGGACCCGCCCAGACCGATGAACTGCCAGAAGATGGGGAAGCTAGACGCTTCTACCAGAAGCTTCTGGATGTCGCGGTCTTTGTCGATGCCACCGTCCGTGACGAAGAGCACCAACGTCGGAACGTCGGTCGTGCTCTTGCAGTCGTCCAGGATGGGTTTCATCACGACCGGCTCGTTGTTGTCGTAGCCGAGGCCGGGGACGATGCCGCCGCCGCTCGAGCTGCCGAACATGCCGCCGAAGATGCCACCCTTCTTGCCCGCCGGCGTAGCCGAAGCTCCGGTGCCGCCAGCCTGGATGTTGGCGATGTAGTTATCGAGGATGCTCAGCGTCACGTTGTCGAACTGCTTGGCTCCGGTCGCATAGACCCAGAACTCCAGTTCGCCATTGTCGTCGAGGTTGAGCGCCACAGTCGCGAGACGGTCGGTGGCAGCTTGCATGGTCTTCGGCCACATGCGGTGGGTAGAACCGGATGCGTCCAGAACCATGATGACGCGCGCCTTGACGCCGTCGAGCTTGTTCTTCTTGAGCGAAACCGCAGCAGCCTTTTGCAGGCTGACGAGGCGCGAGCCCTTCTTCTCGAGGTCGGCAGTTACCTGGTCGACTTTCGATAGACTGACTTTCTTCGGCGCCGGAGCTGCCGTTGTGGTCGCCGCCGGTTCGTCATCGGCAATCGGTACACCGAATGCGGTGGCGATGCCTTTCAGACCGTTGACGAAGCCTTGGGCGACGTGACGGACTTTCCAGGCGCCGTTGCGCTTGTAGACTTCG
>CAZBOX010000091.1:0-3788 GCA_964493595.1 uncultured Candidatus Obscuribacterales bacterium
GGTAATGAAAGAATTCTCCGCGCGCTGATCAGCCGCGCAAAGTATCCTTTGACTCTTCCAATTTAATTCGCTCAGACTCGGTTGAGATATTGCTATCTGCAGTCGTCGAATGTTCGCGGAGATTCTCAATAATGGCGCGATTGTTGTTGGACGCATTTTTCGCAGCGCTTGATTGAGAAACTGCATGATTCTGCAGACTGTGCGCAGCGGAATTTCCACTCCGGCTAGAACTCGCCAGACGCGCCATGGAAAACGCAAACAAAAGAACGCACACGAAGGCGAGCCCGGCATACGCGAGCAAAGCATTGAAGGAACCGCCACCTTCCCTCCAAACACCTTGCTGGATAAGAGGAAAAGCAAACACAAAAGACGCGATGCCAACGATACTACTAGCCGCCGCCAGCACATAGAAGCCGCCGCGCGCATGCCTCTCAGTGCGGACTTCAATACTCGGATTGATTTCATTGGCATCCAGCTGTATCAGCTCAAGCAGCTTATTAAACATCGCTGACTACCTCGTACTTTCGGCTCGCCAAATATTCCAGGTATGTCCAGTTTTTCAGGTAACTCCAGATATCTATAGATTACCTGGCAATATTGGCTAATTTGTGGAAACTTTGCTTATAGGACGCAGACTTTCGGATAACAGGCTTCCTATAGCTTTATTCCCAGGGCAAAAGAATAACCGCGCCTCGTGCTTTGTTCTGCGAAACAAGTTCATGCGCTTTTCGAGCCTGACTGAGAGGCAAGGCGCAATCGATTTTAGGTTTGATGATGCCTTTGCGAACAGGCTCTAGCCACTTCTCAAAATCCTCGATATCAGCGGTAAGCGAGCCGCGAATTTGTTTCTCTCTGAAAAACAAATTTCTGATATCGAACTTCACCTCAGATCCTGACATGAAGCCCATCGCAACAATAATACCGCCGGTCTTTACAGCATTGATTGTTTTTTCAAAAGTGTCTCCGCCGAGACTATCAACCGCCACGTCGACACCACGTCCATCCGTCCATTTCGAAATCCAGTCGTTGAAATCATCATCATTCACGTTGACGACTAATTCAGCGCCAGCCTCAGCCGCCAACTCTCTCGCCTCGACACTGCGGGCGGTGGCAGCAACGCGCGCATCCAACGCACGTGCAACCTGAATACCAAAATATCCGGTCGCGGATCCACCAGCGTGGATAAGCACAAAATCGCCCTTCTTCACCGCGCCCACTTTCTGCACCGCGTTGATTGCGGTCATGAGAGGAACAGGCAGCGCAGCTGCAGACTCGGGAGGAAGTCCAGTCCTATCGTGCAAAACGAACTCTTGCGGCACCGCAACATACTGAGCGTAAGTTCCAGGCAATTGCAGCCCGCGCATCGAATAACTCGGCGCCAATGTGGTCGGGCGAAAAGCATACTCACCGGGATCCGAAGGATAGCCAGGCATCGTGATGACGCGCTCGCCAAGCCGAAACTTCCGCACGCCCTCTCCGACAACCGCAATCTCACCTACGGCGTCCAATCCGAGCACATGCGGGAATTTCAGGTCCTGCGTAATGTCGCCGTTGCGAATGTAATGGTCCAGACGATTGACCAGCACCCCATGCACTTTCACCAGTACCTGTCCGGGACCAGCGACCGGCGTCGGCACTTCTTCCACTGAAAAGACTTCGGGTCCACCGAAGCGATTGATGACAGCAGCTTTCATCGGCAATTATTCCAAAACATCGAACTATTCCTAAGCATCGAACTATTCAAAAACACCCAAGCCGCATTAGTTTAGCCTCTTGACCCGCAAACATCGTACAATTACAGGCGAAATGTTCCCTCTCGCCCAGCGGAGTGCAGCGATGGCAGACACGATTACCCCCGTGGAAGATTTTTGGCGCGGACAAACAGAGACCGAGACGTTCAATTTTTTTGAGCAAACGGACACTTCCAACGAGAGAGCGAAGTCCCTCAAAGAATCAGAAGCCGACCTGCGCGAATTGATGAGCAGCAGTGAAGAGGCAAAGCGACTTGCAGTTGCCGAACGCATACTCAAAGATGGAAAAGCGGACCTGGGAGTAGCGCACGTTGTGGTGGCACGTGCGGCTGCAAATCTCGCAGAGAAAGAAAAACACTATCGCGCTGCACTGGAAGCGTCGGCGAATCACAAGTACAAAGCAACGGGCAAAGACGGCGACAATAGCTCCGATATGCTTAACGCCGCCATTGCCATGGAATTCGCGGATCTCCTCTGGAGAAATTCCAAGACTGAAGCAGCAATTGATGTGTTGCAGCCAATACAGGACAGAGCATCCGAGTTGAGGCTTCAGCAGCACATTCGCGATGCGCTTCTGACCTCGCTTACAACTTATATGATTTTGGACAATCGCGACGCTGACGCCCGAGCGCTCCTAGAGATCGATCCGATTCCCATGGCAGATTGGTATTACCTCAATGCTTTATTGAAATTCAAGGAGATGGGCGACTGCATCCAGTCTCGCAGCGCTCTTTCAACAGCGCTCAACGATAATTTGATTGTTGCGGTAAATCTCTCATCTGAAGATGAGGATCTTGACGCAGAAGATTTGATGACCGATTGGGACTACCACTACTCGCAGATCACACTGCCAGCCTGGCAGCAGACTGAAGGCGCGATGGATTGGTTGTGCGATGTTTTCGATACCAAACGCAGTTTGTTCGGCGCTGAAGACGCAGTAGATGAAGTGCGCTATAAGAAGTGGCAGCGCGAGATGGAAGTTGCCGAAGCTCACATCCGCAGGGAAGATTTCAAATCTATTAAGCGCTCTTTCAAAATGGCTTTGCGAGAGGCAGAGAGTTTGAATGACGGCGGCGACATGTTCTTGCTCACGGCAAAAATGCTTGCCACCGTTCTTTTGGAAAACGGGAATTCGCTGGACGATCTGAAAGAAAGTTTTGACAAAAAAATCGCCTGGCTGGACAAGCAAGACAGTGATGATTACGAGAGCCTATTCACTAGTTATTCTCATTTCGCCAAAACGCTCTATGAGATCGGCATGGTCAAACAAGCGAAGCACTGCGCAAAGAAAGCCATAGATCTATACGAGAAAGCGATGGAGCGCAAATCTGACCAGCTCGACTACTTCTACTTAGCCGAGTGCCTGATCATCCACGCTTCATTGCACAGCGTTGAGGAAAACTTCGAGGAAGCAGAACGCGCATTTTCCAGACTCGTGTCCGCACAAGAAGAATTCCTTGGACCGAAACATCTCAATCTAGTAGATGGACTGGCTGGTCATCGCTTCTGCTTGCATCAACTCAAGCGCCACGAAGAGGAGAAAGCTGTCCACGATCGCCTCAGGACAATCGATCTCTACTTTGATGCAGACGACGAATACAAATTCGTCTGTGATGCGGTTCCAGCTGAAGCTCGTTAGCTAGACGCCTTCCAAAAGCTCACACTGCATCAAGAGAAAGCCACATAAACTACTGATGGAATTTAGTCGCCGTTTAGTTGCCGGCTAGAAGCCGGCGCTTCAAGCGTTGCCGGCTAGAAGCCGGCGCTCCGGCCTAAAGCCGGCTGGAAGCCGGCGCTTCAAGCATTGCCGGCTAGAAGCCGGCGCTCCGGCCTAAAGTCGGCTGGAAGCCGGTGCTCCAAACGTTGCCGGCTGGAAGCCGGCGCTCCGGCCTAAAGCCGGCTGGAAGCGGGCGCTTCAAGCATTGCCGGCTGGAAGCCGGCGCTCCCGGCAATCCCGGCAATCCCGGCGATAACGGCGATAACGGCGATAACGGCGCTTACCTACTTCGAGAGCACCTTATCGTCTGCGAGAATCGC
>CAZBOX010000091.1:3888-19933 GCA_964493595.1 uncultured Candidatus Obscuribacterales bacterium
CGGCGATAACGGCGCTTACCTACTTCGAGAGCACCTTATCGTCTGCGAGAATCGCATGGCTCTCATGCGAGTAGTGACCGAAGGCATCCATAACTTTCATACGGAACGCTTCGACCGCGGAAATTTGCTTACGCGCGTTGGCGGCTTGCGGAGTACCAGGCTGGGTGCCGGCAGCTTCCTTATAGAAGCGTTGCAGCTCGCGGTCGATAACCTTGTCCAGAATGTCGCAAGCATCCGAAAGGCTGAAGCCGTCGATGTTCAGATTGCGCGCAGGGTGGTTCTCTTCTCCTGACGCCTCATGGGCGCTGCCCTCAAAGCCCACCGCCACGTTCTCACCGAGTTTCGGCGCGCCGGCTTTGTGCGCATTGAAGAGCTCCGACTGTTCCATCTTGCCTGAGGCGACCCGGATCAAGTCGCCGAACAATTCCTTCGCCAGCGGCCCCATGACGCTTATCGCCGCTTCCTCGCCCTGAATCGTCCAGGTGCTGCGTCCGTTCAATTTCGCCGGCTCAGCGGTCAAAATGGGCGGAAACTCAAGGTCGGTGAAATCGCCGTTCTTGAATTGGAGTGTCATCTCGTTGGGGAAAAGGTAAAAGGCAATCCGCTTTTCATCTCCCTTAACAGCCAGAGACCAGAAGCGCGTCGAGAGACGGCCCTGATAGTTCTTGTTGACCGGCTTGTACCAGAGGGTATCGTCGCGGGTTTCAAAGACCTGCGGGCGCTCGGTGGAGACGAACAGGTCGCCGCCGACAGCGTTTTCGTTGAAGCCGTAGGTTAAGCCGGCAAACTCCTGAAAGAGAGCATCCATCCAGATTCTGACCGACTCGAAATTGTCCGAAGCCGTGCTCTGCGCCTGTTCCCAGGGTTCTGCAGCTTTATCGTGAGGAATCTCAGTGGAAAGCTCCTTCAGCCAGCGCCCCGTCTCTTGACCACGGCGCTTCTGCAGGTCTGTGTAAACTTCTTGGGACTTTTGGGGAATCAGCTCACGCAGCGCGGCAACAGCCTCTTTCTCTTCGCGTTCGCTGATTGTGCCCTGGTTCTTGCGGTCAATGGCAAATTTGCCAGACATCCACATATCCCGGAATTTTGATGACATTGCAGCTTCTCCGTAAGGTCGCTCTCGGCGTCGTAAAAGTATATATAATCAGACAGGGGAAAGTGTACGTTAATGAACGATAGTAATACTCAGCGAGTTAAATTCGAACGCAAGTATTGTCCGAAGTGCTACGCGCAATACGAGCAGTTAGAGACCTGCCCGGAAGATGGCACGACTCTGCATGGGCAGGACAATGACCCGCTGATTGGCAAGGTTTTTGCTGAGCGCTATGTGATTCAGTCCGTGATCGGGCTGGGTGGAATGAGCATCGTCTACAAGGCGCAGCACAAGCTCATGGACCGCATTGTCGCAATTAAGATGCTGCACAGCAATATCAAAAACGACCACACTTCGCTCGAGCGTTTTCGCATGGAAGCGCAGGCGGCAAGCTCGCTGAGCCATCAAAACATCATCGCTGTTTATGACTTCGGCGTGACAGATCACGGCGATGCTTTCTTCGTCATGGATTATCTGGACGGCGAGAATCTCGGCGACTTGATAGAGCGCAAAGGCAAAATTCCTTATGAGCGCGCTCTGCATATTTTCAAGCAAATTTGTGACGGGCTCGGCGCAGCGCACAAGAAGTCGATAGTCCACCGCGATCTGAAGCCGGCCAATGTTGTTTTGCTGAAAGAAGACGATGGAACAGAGCTTGTGAAGCTGGTTGACTTCGGCATTGCAAAATTGCTGCCAGCGTCAGGCAAACAGCAGTTGTCGCTCACGCGCACTGGCGAGGTTTTCGGCAGCCCAATCTATATGAGTCCGGAGCAATGCCAGGGACTCGAGCTTGATAAACGCTCGGACATCTATGCGCTCGGCTGCCTTATGTACGAAACTCTCACAGGACAGCCTCCTCTCATCGGCGGTACATTTTTAGAAACGCTGAACATGCACGTCAGCGCCACACCAAAGTCATTTTCGGAAGTGGTGCCGGACGCAAAAATTCCTGCAGTGCTGGAACAAGTCATCTTCAAATGCATGGCGAAAAACCCCAACGACCGCCCGCAATCCACAGAAGAAATACGTGATTTGCTTTCCACTATCACTCTTACTCTTTCCAATACTGGGCTCAGTCGCGCCGCGGTTAGCGGACCAATGGCGAGCGTGCCCTGCCCAAACCAGCCTGGAAAAATAAATAAGATGTTGCTTGGCGGTCTCGTCGCATCAGTACTTGGATTGGGCAGTCTGGTTGCGGCCCTGTTCCTGTGGCCGGGTCCACCAGACGATCCAGGCACACCTGCGGCAAAAATGCTTTTCGCCATGCAACTATCCTCGGCGTCTGACCAGACGACAAAAGGCAATTTTCGTGATGCGGAAAAGGCGTTGAACGAAGCCGCGAACAGCGCAAAAACGCTCACGGGCGGAAGCAACGCTCGCCTGGAATTGGTTCTGAAACAGAAAGCTGACCTATATGGAAAGTGGGAAGGTCATGCAGAGCTTCTGGAAAGAACCAACAATGAGATCATTGGTCTGCTGACCCAAAGAGCGCTCGATGAGATGAAAAAGCAGTACGAGTCATTGGACAGACTCGCCTCGACGCCGACTGACTCTACAGTGGCTCTTACCAACGCGAAGCTCAGAGCAGAAGCGCAAGTGCCAAGCATTCTTGTAACTGCCGGAAAGTTGAATGTGACCAAACTCCATTTGGAGCAATCAAAATTTCTCGAGCGAACACTTGAAGTAATGCGAAAACTCTTGGGACCAGACTCACCATCCGTTTGCCGCATCGAAAATTCGCTGATTGATGCTTACCTCGGTCTGCACGATTTGCCTTCTGTCAGACCGCTGCTGTTGCACATTTGCACAGTGAGCGCAAAAGACGCGGATTCGAAACCAGATGGTTACGTTAGAGCTCTTACACGGTTGGGACAATTCGACCTCGATCAGAGTCAGGTAAAGCTCGCGGAGCCAGAGTTGAAGAAGGCGCTCGAACTGGGCACCAAGAAGAAAGTAAGCAAAGACTTGCAAGTCCTGGTGATGCGCAGTTGGTCGGACGTGTTGAATCAAACCAATCATAAGAGCGAAGCAAACGCAATTTTAAAGCAAGCTGACGCGCTCGAAAAAACTGAAACCGACATACCTCCCACAGACAAACCATAAATATTCCGAATGACAGTCGCAAAATTGGTCAACCCGCTGACGGTTCGTTCGCAAGCAGATCTAAATGATCCATATCCGCTGTACAGCGCTCTTCGAGCAAACGAGCCGGTCTGGTGGTGCCCAGAAGCGAAAGCCTGGATAGTGAGCACTTACGCAGAAGCTCAGCAGATTTTGCGCAGCGTCGACTTCGAAAAACAAATTCAAAAGTGGAAGCATGCGCCCAACCCCAAACTGGCGATATTCCTCCCACCGCTTAAGGCTTTGAGCGAAACCTCGAGTAACTGGCTACTCAATCTCAATCCCCCCGATCACACGCGCGTTCGCGCACTGGTAGGACGAACCTTCGCACCATCAACCATCACTCGACTGAAGCCGGAGATCGAGCATACTGCAGCAGAGCTTGCTCGCATAGCCAAGGAAAAAGGCGAATTCGACCTCGTGGCGGATTTCGCATTTCCATTGCCACTATCGATCATCGCGCTCATCATGGGTATTCCTGTATCAGACAGAGAGCGCTTGAAGAATTGGTCAAACATGCTGGTTTCCATAGCTGGTGGAAATCGCACCATCCCTTCACTCTGGACGAGCGGCAGCGCGATCATCGAATTGCGAAAATATCTGACACCGCTAATTGAAGAGAGAAGAAAAGATCTTAAGGACGATTTGCTAAGCATGCTCATCACAGCCGAAGAAGAGGATCAAAATCAGAAAACACGCTTGAGCACAGCAGAACTACTTAGCAATCTGATTCTCTTTCTTGTCGCCGGACAGGAGACAACAGTCAATCTGATCTCCAACGGTGTGCTCTGCTTCATGCGAAATCCCGCGCAACTTGCAATGTTGAAGGAGAATCCGGGACTGATGCCCTCTGCAGTCAATGAAATTTTGCGCTTCGAAAGTCCAGCGCAGGCGGCACCAAGACTTGCAAATAAAGATGTGGTTATCGCAGGAAAAACTATCAAGAAAGGTGACATGGTCTGGCTGCTTCTCGGCAGTGCCAATCGAGACAGCAAGCAGTTTGAAGATCCCGATACCTTTAACATCGCGCGCACGCACAATCGTCATATCAGTTTTAGCGAAGGAATTCATAGATGTATCGGTGCTTCGCTTGCAGAGGCAGAATGTGAAATCGCGTTGAGCAGCCTATTCACAAATTTTCCAGACCTCAAGTTGGTAGAACAAGAAGTAAATTTCAAATTTCCACTGGCCCTGCGCGGACCGCAACAATTGATCGTCCGAGCGTAGATTTTCAATTGCATTTGTTCACCCCCTGTTCACGCGGGAAAGATACGATTGAAGGTGTGGAATTCTAACTGCCAGCCGAAGGCGTAAATCTGAAGCTGGAACCTGAAGAGAATGACGATAACTTACATTTCACTTGCTGCTGTGACGTGGTTCATGACCGGATTAATCTGGTTTGTGCAGATTGTCCATTACCCTCTTTTCTCTGGAGTGGGCTCTGATAGATTTCTGGACTACATAAAAGCACATTGCAATTT
The DNA here is from genome assembly GCA_964493595.1 of uncultured Candidatus Obscuribacterales bacterium. Classification (GTDB taxonomy): domain Bacteria; phylum Cyanobacteriota; class Vampirovibrionia; order Obscuribacterales; family Obscuribacteraceae; genus QKMZ01. Next base: position 8,584 of record CAZBOX010000091.1, read on the forward strand.
GACCGGCATGGTAGTGATACTGCCGATGGTGTGCCAATTACTCCTGTCAGGCTGGTTGGCGCTGATGAGCAAGTCGAACGACAGCACCCTGCTATGGGTCAATTTCGGCATGGTCGTGGTCATATGGGCGTTAACAGGTTTTGCCTCGGTACCATGCTTCAACAATATGTGCGCTGAAGGTTTCTCGCAAGCAGTTCACAGCAAGCTTGTACTAACCAATTGGCTTCGCACAATTCTCTGGACAGCGTGTTCAATACTGATGACCGTCGTGCTATTGATGCAGAACTCAAATACGACAAACACCAGTCCTTAAGAAGTTTCGTTAGCGTTTGGCATCACTCTGATTGCAATATAGGTTAGCAGCCGCTTGAGAAGTAAGGTATAGAAATCGAAGATCTGGTATAAGGGTCTGAATCTCTACCGGAATTGCAGGATGCCAGAAGGAAAAGATAACGCTGCCAAGATTCTTATTGCGGAAGACAATAAGGTCAACACAAAGGTTTTGCTGCTGCTCCTAGCGCAGTACAACTTCGATTGCGACACCGTCGAAAATGGGCGTGAGGCAGTTGAAGCGGTCAAGAAGACCCATTACAACCTTATTCTGATGGACGTCCACATGCCAAAGATGGACGGCTTGGAAGCAACTCAAATTATTCGCCAGCACGAAAAAGTCTCTGGTGGTCATATTCCGATTATTGCCGTTACAGCTCTTTCTTCGGATGACGACAGGCAAAAATGCCTGGACGCAGGCATGGACGATCACATCGCCAAGCCCATCGACCGTGACATGCTCTACGTAAAGATCAATCACTGGCTCGACAAGAATGTGCAGTCGAAAGATAGCAGCGAGACATTCGACCTCACTCATTACGAGGGAATTTGGCTTGATCCCGAGGATCTAAAACGGATTCTGGAAAATTTCGGTGATGTGAATTACGACAACCTGCTGCGCAATTACCTGAACAGCGCCGGCAGCTATATCGAAACACTCGAAAAACTCGTTAGCGAGCGTGATAAGTTTCAATGCTTCAGAGTTATTCAAGAACTCAACTCCGCCAGTGCAGACGTGGGTGCACGCACTATTTGCAAATTCTGCAGAGAACTCAACGACCTGCTCGCGGCCGCTGAATGGGTTGAGATGCAAGAGCATTACGACGATTTGAAAGAAACGTTCGGTGAATTTTCCAAATTCATCCGAGAAAAATTGGAAGACTAGAGCCCGCAGGCAAAGCATGTGGCATTAACGCCCTCTGCGTTTTCCCGATAGCTTTCCCCTTTGTCTGGTACCTTACGCCTGCAAATGAACACTGGCAGTGTCTCTACGTACCGCGGTAAGAATTAGAGATATTTGGGAATATTGCAGTCATTTGGTCGGTATTATGACGGGCGATATTGACGAAACTCTCGAGATTTCCGCTGGCTCAACCCCGAGCGAGGAAATCGCTGTCGGCTCGATTGTCTGCAACAAATACGAAATTGAGAAAGTGCTCGGCGCCGGCGGCATGGGGACTGTCTATTTAGTAAGGCAAATTCTTCTGGGAAAGAAATACGCGCTCAAAGTCGTCGATTCGAAGAAAGTGTCAGAAGTCAGCTTGAGGCGCTTTCAGCAAGAAGCTCGAATGGCGGCTTCACTCAAGCATCCAAACCTTGTAGAGGTCCATGACTTCGGCGTCACCGATGAACACCATCCTTTTCTGCTGATGGACTTTATCGAGGGAGAAAGCCTGTCACAACTGCTGAAAAAGCGAGGCACATTATCAGTCGAAAGGGTCGTCGCCCTCGCCATTCAAGTTGCATTCGGTCTTCTTTATGCTCACGAAAATAAAGTGGTGCACAGAGATATCAAGCCGGGCAACATTATGTTGTTGCACGCCGACGAGATTACGACTGAAGGTGCTGTAAAAATCGTCGACTTCGGCATAGCAAAAATGGTGCAAGCGGATGAAGGCGAAATTCAAGCGCTGACAAAGACTGGGGAGATTTTCGGAAGCCCGCTCTACATGAGCCCGGAGCAGTGCAAAGGAAGCTTGATCGATCAGCGCGCAGATATTTATTCTCTCGGTTGCGTCATGTATGAGTGTCTGACCGGTTTCCCACCTTTCTGGGGCGAGTCGGCGATGGCAACAATGATGAAAAGGCTTTCGGAAGAGCCTCTGAGTTTGAAAGAAGGCTCGCTCGGCAAAGAATTTCCACCTCTGATGGAGAAGATATCGAAAAAGTGTCTGCAGATTGAACCTGAAAATCGTTATCAGACCATGGCCGATTTGATTCAGGACCTGAGCCTGCTTCAGAGAAATGAAACGGAAACAATCCAGATAGCGGGAGAGAAACATTCAGAATCAATTGACCGCAAGCGTTTAATCAAAAAGCAAAGCGGTTTGATACTGACGACAATAGCTCTTACAGCGATATGCGCCGTAGCAATTGATCGCGCCTTGCTCCCGCAAGCAGAACCAGACACACAACCCAAGAAAGCGAAGCAAAAGGTCGACGAAACTGCACTAAACGATTCAACCAACAAGCAGCTGGAGGCGCAGCTCGGCGACACCAACTTGAGTCGTTATCCAACGGTTGAGACATGGACAGACCCTAAGGATAAGAAGTGGCATGTAATTCGCTTTCCTACGGCTCTCGGCAAAATCAGAGTTTTTCCTTCAAAAAAATGGATACCGGCAGATGGAAAGGTACTGGTGCCTTTTGGTGCAGAAATCGACATCTTTGTGAATAAACAAATGAGTCAGGACCCGAAAATTTTTCGAGACATATCGAATCTCAAATTTCGCCGAATCGAATATTCAGGGCTCTTCCTTGTTGACGACGATTCAATACTTCCTCTTAAGGATCTGGATTATTTGAAAGAAATTGAAATGGAAGGGACTCGAGTACAAAATCTAGCCCCGTTCTATAAGAACCCAAGACTGGAAGTACTTGACGTGGGCGCCACTGCTATCTCTACCGCGGAACTGCTTAAGGTTGAGCGCCTTGGAGATTTGAGAGCTCTCGGCTTTGGGCCGATTGCAGAACCAAAAGAGATTTTCGACCATCTCGTGAAAACAAATAGGATTCGCAGGATTATCTTTAGAGGCAACACTCAGGACAAAGTAGCAGCCGCAAAACAACTTACGGACAGCGACGTAGAATCGCTTGCAAAACTGAACCGATTGAGAGCGCTCGAACTATCATATTGTCCTGCTTTAGACGACGCAAAACTTTCAAAGCTTTTACCACTGCAAGAACTGGAAGAACTCACTCTCAAAGATTGCGCTATAACTCCAAAATCAATTCCGACGTTCAAGAAATTCAAGCACCTGAAGCACCTTATTTTGACCACAGAAGGCTGGTCTGAAAAGGATAAGTATGAGATCTCGCACTGTAACTTTAGAGCTTATCTTCAGCACTCCCGAGCGAAAGAGAGATTGGAGAAAAAAATCGAGATGGAAAACGCTGTCGATTTGATCAATTAGTTGCAGAAGCGCTCACTATTCGGAAGCGACCTGGCGTGGGGCTTTGTTTCCGCTAAACCCACCAGCGATATATTTACCCGTCTTGCATACGACCTTAGCCACTCCGGTTATCCCTATCTTCCGCGCCGCTGCCTTCGATAAATCGATACATCTATTGCCGACATAAGGGCCGCGGTCAGTAACGATGACCTGACACTGGGCACCGTTTTCCTGATTTTGCACCATGACCGGGGTGCCGAACGGCAAGCTTGGGTGTGCGCACGTAAACGCATTCATATCAAAAGGCTTTCCCGAGGCTGTCTTTTTGCCGTGGAACTTTCTTCCGTAATAGGATGCGACGCCTTTGAAAATTCGCGATAGTCTATTCGGCTTTTTGTTCGGTGCGCCTTGCTCGCTCTGCTCAGCAGACCAACAGGGCTGGTTCGATGCTGCGATTGAAGCAATCACTACATAGCCTAAAAGTGCACAACCATGTTTCCCTAATCGCACAGCTACTTATCCTCAAATTCGATTGTGAGACAAGCCACCGCCATGATTTGTTCCCATTCGAACGCCTTGAGACAAGGAACAAAAGAACTTACTGTTGTGTCAAACAATAAAGTGCCAAGCGGAGACAATATGAAAATCAGAATCTGTGAAAAGTGCCAATTCCGGTCACTTTTAGAAAACAAAATATGCCGCACATGTGGTGGTCGTAATTTCGTCGACTTCGAGACTGCAGAAAAAGTCGAGTCGGAGTCGATTCATATAGAAGACTGGAAAGATTTAGCGTTTAAGTCGTGGAATGCTTTGAAGGAAATGGGCAAACGTTGGAATAGCACGATCAAACCTTCAACAGTGGAAGACGAGAGCCGGGCACAAGCCACATCGAAATAAATGCTGATTTGTTCGTTGGAGCGGTCTGACAAAAACACCATATCTGATGCTGGAGACAGAGAACGAAAATAGTAGTTGCGGCGTCAGGGGTGTTATGGTATGTTGAATTTAGTCGGTCTCTGGGCCGACTTTCCCATCTGGGAGTTAGGTTATGAACAAATCATCAATTAACCCTACATCAATTAAATGCACCTGGTGCGCCGTTTTTGGACGCTCCGCGTTTTATGGCGGCACGATGGTGCCCGTGAAAATCCCAGTCATGCGATGAGACAAAGTTGTTTCTAAATCCGCAGAGCCTGGGTAAAGAGCCCAGGCATTTTTGTCTTTAAGGCTCTGTTCACGGCAAAATTAGCTCCTCATTTTTTCGATCAGAATATCGACTGATTGATGCGCATTCGCGCGACACGGTCGAATACTTTTCGAGTTGATGTTGCGCGCTCTGAATTCAATCGCACACTGAAAATTGAAAAATCTGGGGACTTAGCTCAAATGGAAGAGCAACTCGCTTGCAACGAGTAGGTCATTGGTTCAATTCCAATAGTCTCCACTTGCCCGATTAGCTCAAGGGGAGAGCTACTCCCTTACAAGGAGATGGTTGGAGGTTCAAGTCCTTCATCGGGCATTACTGCTGCATAGCTCAACAGTAGAGCGCTCGCCTGATAAGCGAGTGGTGCAGGTGCGATTCCTGCTGTGGCAATTCGCCTACCTGGTTCAATGGCAGAACCCCGTCGCGCCACGGCGGAGATATCGGTTCGACTCCGATGGTGGGCTCTCATTTCTACGGCGGCCGCCGAGAAACCCGGACCACAGCTGTGCTTGTCGGTCCGGCCTTGTCCCTGTAGCTCAACGGACTGAGCATCTGGCTACGAACCAGAAGGGTCCAGGTTCAAATCCTGGCAGGGGCTCCAATTTATCGACCGACATCGGCCGGAGCGCCGGCTTCTAGCCGGCTTTAGGCCGGAGCGCCGGCTTCTAGCCGGCTTTAGGCCGGAGCGCCGGCTTCTAGCCGGCTTTAGGCCGGAGCGCCGGCTTCCAGCCGGCACTAGAAAATTTCCAATTTTATTCGCTCCCCTCAACCCAACTCAAAACTCTCTCAAATGGAGGCATGGCAGATTGGCTATGTATCTGACTTTTAATCAGACCGAGGTAGGTTCGATTCCTACTGCCTCCAGTTTTCTCTTCATGCGCCGTTATAGCTCAATTGGTAGAGCAATCGCCTTGTAAGCGATCGGTTGCGGGTTCAATTCCTGCTGACGGCTCCACGCACACGTAGGCAAGATAGTAAGCCGGCGGATTGCAAACCCGCCATGCAGCCGTGCAAATCGGCTCGTGTGCTCCATGCGTCGATGAGGTAACGGTAGCCGCGCAACCTCCAAAGTTGCTCGTCCTCGTTCGAATCGAGGTCGGCGCGCCATGCCAATGTGGTGATTGTGGTCAACACGAGCCGCTGAAGACGGCGAAAAACTGGTTCGATTCCAGTCGTTGGCAATTTAATCTATAGAAATAAGGAGTCAGTCATTCCGAACAAACATTATTTAGGGTATCGGCACACCGGCGTTCTCGATTACTCGCACATCAACGTTGATAGAGAGATTCTATTTCGACGAAGCGCCATTGGTTGTCACTTTTATAGGGACATGCCATTGAGGAAAATGCATATCCGGGATTATGCAGGTGATACTGGATTCAGTGGCAGCAGTCACAGTAGCGTTATGCCCGCCGAAAGTGACTACATTCTCTGCAGGCACCGAAGAAAAACCGCTTCCGAAAATTGTCACCGGATGTTGCGGCGGCGCCGATAGCATATCTATTCTAGAGAGGTATGGAGCGGATGCTTTCACAGAAACCAAGAATGGCGCACTTTGCACGGATTGGAATGAAACTATTAGTTGTCTCTTTCCGGAGCCGGCATTGCTGGGCATCTTAAACTTGATCTCCTGCTTGCTGCTGCTAATCAGTCTGGCATGCCTACCGCCCACTAAGACTTTCAATTTCTCTGTGTGAGGGGAGAAGTTAGTGCCTCTCACGGTAACTGTGTCAGCGGCTCCCAAAACGCTCGGTTCTACCGAAGAGATCAGAGGTCTGGGAGTATGCAATTGCCAGCGAATCCATGCCCCTGTAGGACCGAAACCTTGAACTGTAAGTGAGGTGTTTCCCGCCTGAATCTTCCCACCCAGATCGAGAGAAAGACTATTGCCACCGTTGAAGTCCTTGAAGTCTACAAGCGGTTTTCTATCAAGTAAAACCTTCATATCCGTCGCTTTCGGTCGTCCATCAGCGCCGTTCACAAACGTGAGCTTCAAAGGCAACTCTTCCTGACCTGGCTTAAGGTGAATATGATCGTTCCACGTATGCCACGCACCAGCTCTTGTTACAAGCGGCTTTGATTGCTGCAGAAGCGACATCTGCTCGTCTGCGGCGTATGACGCTGATGCCACACCAGTCAGAAGTGCAATAAGAAAAAAAAATTTGGTCTTCCGGTTTCGCCAGTTCATCATTTTGAAGGAATCCCTCTAGCAAGACATGGAACTTAATCGGTTAATTTAACCATTTTACGACTATCGACCGAAGGCTTAAATGTGGAGATGATCCGAATTGGAAAGGAGTCTGTCTTGAAAACAGATGCGCGTAAGCGTTGCAGGTTCGAGTCCATGCCATCTCCGCCACTTTACCCAAAGAAGTACATCAGTCCTAGATTTTTGAAAACTATCCTCGCTCAGGGAACTTTTAGCCGTTTGACCAATCTACCTTACCGCGCGCTTTAGGTAACCCCCTTTTACGCCGGCGTCGAAATTCAAACGGTCAATGGAAATGAGCGAATACAGATATCCCAGCCTGCTCTCATGGACTATGCTGCCGTACCTTCTGGTCACGGGACTGTGCTTAGGAGCAGTCGCCGGTGTCATCAACTACGATCCAGCAGACTACGCCCTTCATTTATCGCCAACAATGGCGCGCGCGATAGAGTCCTCGAAAAACCACAACGAGCGACTTACATCTGATAGCACCTCAAGTTCGAAGGCTGCGGCTAGAACAACACTTGGAACAACCGCGAAGCCTGTCTCATGGAATGCCGCTGGACAAGTATTTGCACCGGCTTATCAGAACTATCAAGTGGCAGTCACTGACTCCCAAGGCATCAGATTAAAGACGATTGTCAGCCGTTAGGTTCGGCTATTGCAACTTATTAAGTCTCGATCTCTGGATGATACTCGCGCTGCTCCATGCCAAAAGTCCATGCTACCGCCTCTTGTGCTGTCCTCATATCTGGTGGCACCCGCAAAAAGTAACGCCGAAAAGTACCATCGCTTTCCACGGTGGCATTGGTGACGCACACCATTGTCAGCGGCTCATCACCAGGTATGTCTTGCTGATAAAGTTCGCCGTATTCATCTTTATGAATCATTTGCGAACCGCTGTCGCGCAGGAACCTAGATGGACCGTAGAGGTCAATCATGATGCGGCGAACATTCACATTGTCCGCATCTCTGATATCGTCTATGGTTATTGAATCCGGATCTTCAACCAGTCGCCTCGGCACCCTGCTGCCATCGATTGCCCACATCTTCCAGCCATCCGCGAAAGTTACTGCGGCGCCATTTTGATTGTCCAGCCTGAGCTGCTCGTCTAAGAAAACTTCCGTCGGAAACATACCCACCAAGCAGACGTTTTCAAAGAAAGAAAACCATGGGGCAAGCTTGAATAGGTCGAGCCATATCGCGAGTTCTTTCTGAACCGACTCCGAATACTGCCCCCTGTAGCTCAGTCGCTGCATCAAGAAGCCGCAGCCGATAAGGAAGTAGCCACCTTCCCAAAGTCCCCAGGTCTCTTTGTTGAACGCGCTGCGATGTGACATCAAGCGCTCCGCCCCACGACCAAAAGTGTCTGTGTCGTTGCGTGCAAAATGAAAATCGATGTCGAAAATACTGCTCAAGCGTCGGCGAATAGGTTCAAATTCAAAATACAAACCTTCAGAAAACAGGTCGTCGGGGTCGCATTTAAGAATGCTTCCGGTTTCATTTTTGAGTTTGCCAACAAACTCCTGCAGGGCGTACTCAAGCAAACGATAAGTCATAGACTTCCCGCTCAAAGGATTGCTTGGAGCATTACGCAGCGCGTCGAACTCTTTCTCCAAAGGCGCCAGGAAGTGAACTCTTTCCTCTGGCGTGTAGTCTTTAATGACCTGTTTTGCCAAATTTCGGAACTGCTCTGAAGCAAAAATCGCGGCATCACCTTTATGCTCGACCAACATCTTCAGGTAAATAGCCAGTTTTGCAGGGCTCTCGCACAACAAAATCCTTGGAGGCTTGGTAATCTGCAGGGCACCAGCATAAACATCATTTATCAAAGGCTGCAACTGCACAGACAAATGCGCATACTGATCTGATGACATCGCAGATGGTGCCAGCACACTTGCTGATTGAACCCATTCATCAATATATACGTCAAGCAATGCTCGCTCCTGCGGGGTAAATCTTTCCATCCCGCAAGCCTTCTTTTTGGCGATTTGGTCCTCGATCTCTGAAGGCTTGATGTTGAATTCAGACATTAAACGGCTGAATTCGGTGCGCCAGGGGATGCGAGCGAAAGCAGCACGCACAATGGAATCTATTACATTGTGCCTGCGAATCTCGTCCGGGTTCATATGCTCGACAAAAAAGTGCTAAAAACCAGCAATCTTTCCATTTTAGCAAGAAGGGACCAGGCTTCCAGCAAGGGTGGACATCCCCAAAGCCCCTTTTATTGCCAACCGTCGTCAGATCAGCCACAAGTACCGCGGTAGCCTGCTTTCCGGGATTCGTCATCCTGATATAATCACGCTCCATTAATTACCGAGCGAGGGGAACGACTCATGGCTGAAGGAAATACAGTCCGCTTGCATCGCGTGCTTCGTGCACCGGCTGAGCGCATCTACAAGGCTTTTATCGACCCCGATGCTATGGCAAAGTGGTTGCCGCCAAACGGCTTCACCGGCAAAGTCCATGAAATGGATGCGCGCGTCGGCGGGTCTTACTCGATGTCATTCACTAATTTCAGCACCGGAAGCTCGCACAAATTCGGCGGTACTTTTGTCGAAATGAAGGAATTTGAGCGACTTCGCTACACAGACAAATTTGATCCGGCAGCCAACCTTCCGGGCGAGATGATGACGACCATCGTCCTCAAGAAAGTTTCGGTCGGCACAGAAGTGGACATCACGCAGGAAGGTATTCCGGCGATGATTCCGCCCGACGGCTGCTACCTGGGCTGGCAGGAATCGCTGACTTTGCTTGCAAAACTCGTTGAAGCAGAAATCCCGGATGGTCCTTAGGGCTAATCTGGACAGCTCAAAGAAAAGCCCGCCAGCAAAATACTGAAATTCTGCAATCAAAACTGAAGTCTCCTCGAACCTGATCTAAGATCATCAGGTTATCTCAGGTCAGCGGAAAACAAGAGGCTTCCCATGAAATTTCAAACCCTCGCTGCGGCTTTCTTAGCATTGTCATTAGCGATTGCGCAGCCGGCATGCTTTTTATCGCCTGCATGCGCAGAGGAGCCTCCCAAATTAAAATTCAATTCCGATATCGCAAAACAGTCGATCACCGAAGCACAAGTTGAAAGTGCAATTGCCGAAATCGACAAACTGGCTCAAAAGCAGATCGACGAGAACAGAGTTCCTGGAATTGCTATCTCCGTTGTATTCAATGATAAGCTCATCTTTGCCAAAGGCTACGGGGTTCGCGAAGTAGGCAAAAGCGACAAGATTGATGCGGACACCGTCTTCCAGCTCGCCTCGATTTCAAAATCAGTCGGTTCAACGGTCGTAGCTGCCGTGGTCGGCGAGAAAATTGTCTCGTGGGACTCGAAAATAAGCGACATTGATCCAGCATTCGCCCTGTCAGAACCGTGGGTAACTGCCAATCTGACGATTCGTGATTTATATTCGCATCGCAGTGGTTTGCCCGCTCACGCAGGAGACATACTTGAAGATCTTGGCTACGACCGCGCGCAGATACTGCACCGCCTCCGGTATCAAACACCCGCGAGCAGCATGCGCGCATCCTACGCATATACGAATTACGGACTCACAGAAGCTGCGATTGCTACGGCAAAAGCGGCGAATACTACATGGGAACAGCTCAGCGAAGAAAAGCTATATAAGCCGCTCGGCATGACATCGACAAGTTCGAGATTCGCAGACTTCATGAATCGGCAGAACAAAGCAATGGGTCATATGTTAGTCGACGGCAAATGGGTTCATAAGCACCAGCGCACTCCCGACCCGCAATCTCCTGCCGGCGGAGTCAGTTCATCAGTCAATGACATGGCGAAGTGGATGCGCTTGCAAATTGAGAACGGTAAATTCGAAGGAAAACAAATTGTCGAACAAAGTGCGATCGAAGAGACGCATTCACCCCAGATGAAGAGCGGGCAGAGCCCGATTAATGGCCTGCCTGAATTTTACGGATTGGGGTTCAACACAAGCTATGACAAGCATGGACGGCTCATCCTCTCTCATTCTGGCGGATTCCAGCTGGGAGCAGCCACTAATGTGAAAATCGTGCCTTGTGAAAAGCTTGGCGTCTGCGTGCTTACCAACGGGTTTCCTATCGGCATGGCTGAAGGTCTGGCATCGACATTCACAGATCAGGCATTATATGGAAAACAAACGCAAGACTGGATGGCGCTGTTCAAGCAGGTTTTCTCGGATCCGGCCGAACTCGGTTTGACGGTCGGCAATCTGAAAAATCCGCCCAAAATTCAGCAATCTGCGCAAAAGAATGATGCATATGTTGGTACTTACAACAACGACTTCTACGGCGTTTGCAAAGTTGCCGCATCCGGAAATGGTTTGACTGTAACACTCGGGCCCAACATGACAAAGCCGATCAAACATTATGATCGAGATGTATTTACCTGGGAAATGGACACCGAAAATCTGACAGGCATAAGCGCAATTACTTTTGCTGTAGGCGCAGATGGAAAAGCGCAAAGCGTTCTTTTCGATAGCCTGAACGGCAACGGGCAGG
>CAZBOX010000092.1:0-19736 GCA_964493595.1 uncultured Candidatus Obscuribacterales bacterium
TCTATCGATTGCCTCGTCGCGGTTGATGTCGCCGTTGCGCACTTTTTCCTGCAAACTCAGTGCGTGCTCGATCAGATCATGATGAGCGTCGGCAAGCGTGACTAAGACTTTGCCGAGATGTATGCCTGTTTTGTTGGCTACATGCAATCGGACTTTTATCTGCTCGCGTCCAATCGATTCGCTTTCGACCAGATATTCTCCAAGGCGGTTGCGAGGTTGGGCTGAGGCCTGGATGCCGAGCAGGTCCATAGCCAGTCCGAAGGAAATGCGCTTTTTCTTGACCAGAGCCATCGCCTGTGTCGTCTGGTCGGCTGAAATGACATGGTCGCGCAAGAAAGACTGCGCTGCGATCGCCGAGCGCATAGTCTCCGGGTCGACAATATCCAGCATTGTCAGAACAAGGCTGAGAGGCAAGTCGCGATTTTGCGACTCAGATACTGCTGTTTCCATCTGCTGCCTTGAGGCTAATTGCCAATCAACCAACAGTTCTCCGAGCAGAGAATTGGTATTCGCCATTGCAAGGTTCCTAATGTGTCAGTAGCCGCACTTAGAACTTGTTTGCCCTTTTAATTCTGCTCGGTACCGACTTAGGGTGTTTTTTTCCTTGATCCCCATGATTTTGCCGAAATTTCCCCCGGCCGGGGGACGTTATTGCAGCGCTGATCCTCAAATTTCGCCACGAAGAGCCACTTGCGATCTCAGATTGGCTAAAATTACCGAGGGATTTCTAGGGCGGTAAACCATGAATACATTAGGGCATGCGGTCATACTTGTGGCGATTTTTGTCGCCATTGCACTGGTTGGACAGCGCCTGGTCAAAGGGCGAGTCAAAATCGAAGTGCTGGAGCAGCATCACAGCGCTGCCGAAGGCATGCTTGGTGTTGTCGGCACCTTATTTTCGGTGTTATTGGGCTTCATGGTAGCGGCTGCCATGGCGCGTTACGGTGATGCACAGATGCATGTCGAGCAGGAAGCCAATTGCGTTGCCAGTATATTTCGGTTGGCACGCGGGCTGGGCGACGACGACCGCCATCGTCTACGCCAATTGTGCCGTGCTTATGCGAATGAGGTGCTGGACATCGAGTGGGAGCAGATGGCTCGCCGAGCCAAGGTCAATCATGGTTGGGAAGGCTATCAGAAGCTCTGGGAGGGTGTAGTGGCCGTGGTCCCGGAGAACGACCGTCAGAGCAATTTGCAGCAGGCTATAAACGAAGCGATGATGGGCGTGGGTGAGCACCGTCGGGCGCGTCTGGTATTGGCTCAGCAAGATCTGCCCAAAGCCCTCTGGATTGTCGTCGCCTTCGGCTCAATCATCACTATCGGTTTCACATATGTCTTCATGTCTCAGTTTCCCGGGGTGCACGGGTTTATGACCACGATGGTGGCGACAACGCTAGCTCTTAATATCTGGCTGCTCGCAGCTTACAGCAGTCCTTTCAGCGGGGAGTTGCAGATAAAGCCGATGATGTACGAATTACTGAGAGAGCAGGTTTTCGTCGTGCCAGATACGCCCTCGAGATACTTGCATGACAATGGACCGGCTAAAGAAAGTGTCGATGCAAGTAAGACAAGCCAGAAGGACAAAATAGGCAAGCCGGAGGCGGAGGCTAAATAGTCCGGATAGTGAAACTGCCTCTCAAAGGTGGTAAGCAGTCTTGAGAGGGCTTGCTGAATTGAGCGGCGACAATCTTATCGGGACAAAAATATCCGACCGTTACGAGGTCGAGTCTGAACTGGGGCGGGGAGCGCTTGGCGTGGTTTTTCGTGCCAAGGACAGCACTCTGGGGCGCAATGTCGCCATTAAGGTGATGCAAGAGAAGATGGCTGCCGACACGGTCGCTGCTCTGCGTTTTCAGCGCGAGGCGCGTATGGCGGCTTCCTTGCAGCACCCTAATATCGTCACTGTTTATGATTTCGGGGTATTGCCCGATGGGCGACCCTTTATCGTCATGGAATGTTTGGAGGCAGAAAGCGTCGAAGATGTGCTCAAGCGCTCGATGCGCATGCAGTCGTCGAAAGCCGTCCCGCTCTTTATTTCGGTTTGCCAGGCGCTTGCACATGCCCACAAAAACGGCATTGTTCACAGAGACTTGAAGCCGGCCAATATAGTTCTTCTGAAAGATGATACCGGCAATCAGGTTGTAAAACTGGTCGATTTCGGCATCGCCAAACCTATCCACGACCTGGACAAGGACTCGGATTTGACTGCCGCCGGCTCTGTCACCGGCACGCCGTCTTACATGAGTCCCGAGCAGTGTCTTGGTAAGCCGCTCGATGGACGCTCTGACATTTATTCTCTGGGTTGCGTGATGTATCACGTGCTTACCGGTGTTCGCCCTCTAACTGGCGATAGTGCTCTTGAAACTTTAGCCAAGCATATTTCCGAGCAACCTCGCTCTTTTGGCGAAGTTGCACAGGGATTAGTGCTGCCCGATGAGCTTGAGCGCTGTGTTTTTCGGACTCTCATGAAGTCACCTGCAGACAGGCAACAATCGGTGATCGAATTGCGTGATGAGTTGGAAGCCGCGCTTGCATCTCTCTGGTCGCAGAAATCTACCGTTGGACGAGAAAAACCCGACAGTGCAGCCACCATTGTCGCGAAGCCAAAAGCTGCGCCGGTCAAGCCTGAGCCTTTTGGTTTTTCCCCCTATCCCGAGATCCAGAAAGCACCGGATGTAGTGCCGCCCCAGGAATCGACCAGCCCGCATGCTCTTCTGGAGCGAGCTCAGCATGGTGACGGTTATTCGATGTACCGGTATGCTGTCGCTCTCGAAAACGGCGCGGATATTGAGAAGGACGAGAGCGAGGCGCTTTTCTGGTATCGCAAATCAAGCAATGCCGGTTGTGCTGATGGACAGAACGAGTTGGGCAGTATCTATCAGTGGGGCGCCCTTGGTGTCGATCCGAATATGGAAGAGGCTAAACGCCTCTACAAAGAAGCGGCTCAGCAAGGACATGCCGGTGCGCAGAATAACCTCGGCTGTGTTTGCGAGCCGGAGCAGCCGCAAGAGGCTTTTCGCTGGTACAAGATGTCGGCGCAGAACGGACTTGCTCTGGGTATGAGCAATTACGGACGCTGCCTTCTTTACGGCATAGGTTGTGAAAAGCGATACGAAGAAGCTTATAAGTGGTTGATGAAAGCAGCCGAGGCGGATGAAAACTGTGACAGCGCGCAATACATGCTCGGGGTTATGTGCTTCAACGGCGACGGGGTGGAAAAGGACCTCGCGCTTTCCGCCCAGTGGTATAAGAAGGCGGCGGAAAGAGGTCACGATTCTGCGCAGTATGAGCTCGCACTTTGTTATCTGTACGGCGACGGCGTGCCCGAAGATTATGATGAAGCCATCTACTGGCTTAAGGCGGGAAGCGCCCTCGGCAATACTCAGTGTGATGAAAAACTGGAAGAATTGAAGTCCGGCGATACGCTGTCGGGCGTGAAGGTAGAAGATGTCGATCACTGGATGCGCCAATCATCTGTGAATGCCACCGATGAGTCCGAGCGCCAGCTGCTCCTCATGCTGAAAACACCCGATATCACCGATGTGGGAACGGCGGTTTACGATTTGCTTCCGGCTGCTGAAGGCGGCAATGAAACTGCCCAGCTTCTTTATGGACGTTGCTGGGAAATGGGCATGGGTCTGGAGAAGGACCTCTACAGTGCCTACTACTGGTATAAACGTGCCTACGATTTAGGCAGCGATGTAGCCGAGCAGCATGCAATAAAGTGCTTGCGGTTGTGCTTCGAGAATAATATTTTTCCGGAGGACGCCGAGGCTTTTCTTCGCTCATGTGCCAACAAGAGAAACACAAAAGCAATGATCAGCCTTGCTTACTATCACCGTTTTTACAATCCTTCCGGACGGGACTTTGCCGAGGCATTACGCTATTACAGAATGGCCGCAGAAAGCGCCGACAGCGAAGCGCAGTATCTGCTTGGCCGTTTTCTCATCATGAAAAACCTGCTCAAGCGCGAGCGCAATCTCGTCATTCGCTGGTGGGACGACTCCCTGGAGAAGGGGTTGGACTCGGCGACCGTTGAAGAATTCGATGACGAAGGGCACAAGAACGAACGTGCCGAAGCAATGAAGTATCTCAATTCCGCTTGCGAAGAAGGCTCTTGCGAGGCACTGCAATTGCTTTCCAGCATGTATCATCGCGGACTTCTAGTGTTGGCCGATCCGCTGAAGTCAGTGCAACTGCTCATGCGCGCTGCTGAAATGGAAGACTCCAACGCTCAGGGCTTGCTTGGTGTGATCTTTCTGGAAGGAGTCGGCGTTGAAAAAGATGAGAAGAAAGGCATCGAGTATCTCGAGCTGGCGTCTGAAGCAAACAATTCTTTTGCACAGTGGAATCTCGCCCTTGCGCTCATTGAAGGGCAAGGTGTTCTAGTCAATCGCCCGCGTGCCAAGGCTTTGCTGGAACGAGCCGCTGAAGGGCGTTTTGCTCAAGACCGGTTGTGGTCTGAAGACGGGTTCGCCGAAAGATTTCAGCGCTTGCTTGCGCTCTTTCAAGAGCTCGCTACGCGCGGTCAGGTCGATGCACATTATTGGCTAGGCATTTGCTATGAGAGAGGTCTTGGTGTCAGTGTCAATCGTGACAAAGCTCTGGAACTATATCTTCAGGCTGCGCGAGGTGGCTGCCATCCAGCTCAAGCTGCATTCGACAGGCAGCCTGAAAATCTCAAGAAACTGGCGGAAAAACGATCCGCTGCCACGGGCGAAACCGTTCAAGTCAGCGCTCAGAGGGGCGATCTTACGCAGTCGATAAAAATGGTTCGCGAAAGCGATACTCTTATGAATCGATTCAAGCTCTACGAAACCTTGAGAGATGGCGAAGTCATTCTGCCAGGCGCCGACACTGGCAACGGTAATCAGCCTGTGACAATCACGAATCCTCGCGGTGAGGTGGGCATCATAATTTTCAGCGCAAAACAACAGATTGCAGGCTGGGATCCTGACACAAATTTTGTGCTGCGTACTATCACAATGAGAGATCTCTGCTCTATTGCACTGAGCAAATCAATGGAAGCCGTTATTTTGGATCCGACAAAGGCAGGCGGCGTGATTTTGCGTAAGTGGGAGATGGACGCATTTTCAAAATCACAATTGCCTGTTTTGCGAGGGAAAACATGGGATTGGGTGCACGCCAGTATTAGCTCTGGAGCGCAAATTTCCATGCGCCGCGCGGATGTCGATGCTGTCGCTCGCACTGGCGCTCAGATAAAGAATGTTTTGCAAAACCACTCGATGGTCAAGCGAGGAATGCTATTTGTTTGTTTCTTCGAGCCGGTTAACGAGCCCGAACAGCTTACCGTTGGCATAGAGCCCATGAGTAGTGCGTCGAAAGACGAGGCGCTCGAACTGACGAATGAGCTGGCGGCTCTGGGCATTAAGTCTGATTCGGGATGGCCTCTCAAAGTTGTTTTCTTTACCAATCCTTTGAGCGTAGAAAATGCAATCAAGAATTCCAACGTGCTGTATGAAAAGATGTAGTTTCAGTGTCAGGAGAAGCTTTTTTGTGTGGACCAGTAAGAACAGTGCAATCGTGCGGCCGGGGCGTATAGCTCAGTTACTTCTATTGATTATCTTTCTGCAAATGTCGCCATTGACGGCCGAGGCAAAGAAGGCCAGGCACGCGAAACCGCCGGTCAAGACTTGCCAGAAAGACAAGCTCTGCAAAGAAACTGACAATAAGAAGAGCGAGAACAAAATGGACAAGATAATCACCTTTACTTACCATCAGTCTGGCGGCTTTGCTGCCATCAATCGCGGTTATTCGGTGAAGATTGCAGATCTCGGCAAAGACGAGGCTGATAAGCTGACAAGCCTTATCGAATCAAGCGGACTCTTGAAGATGAAGAATGAGCGCAAGACGACGCCCGGCGCTGCCGATATGTTCTTTTACGAATTCAGCGCCTCGAATGGCGGCGAGCACAAGGCGACATTCGACGACGGTAGTCTTCCCGATTCGTTCAGACCTCTTCTGGATTTTGTGCGCGATAAGGCGAAAGTCGAGCCGAGAAGCTGAAGCTCAAGTAAAGGGCTTTATGGATGCGGTTCCAGAACCTTGCTCTTCTTCTTTCTGCGTGTGCTGGCAAGATTTAGGGATTCGACAAAGATAGAGAATGCCATTGCTGCGTATATGTAATCTTTGGGAATGTGATGTCCCAGTCCTTCTGACGCAAGAGTTACTCCAATGAGAAGCAGGAAACTCAAAGCCAGCATTTTCACTGTCGGATTGCGATGAATAAAATCGCTTACGGCTCCGGAGAATATCATCATGATCACCACTGAAATCATCACGGCAACAATCATTACCCAGAGCTGATCCACCATTCCTACAGCAGTGATGACTGAGTCGAGCGAGAAAACAATATCCAGAATTACTATTTGAACCAGCACGCTTGAAAATGAGACGGTGCTTGCGGTCTCTAAGCCTTCTTCTTCGAGATGTTCGATCTTCTCGTGAATTTCTTTGGTCGCTTTATAAACCAGGAATGCTCCTCCGCCAATGAGGACGAGGTCTCGTCCGGACAAATGGTGATGGGCCAGCTCGAATAGCGGTTCTTTCAAGGACATCACCCAGGACAGTGAAAAGAGCAAGGCAATCCGTGAGAGCATGGCTAATGCAAGACCGATCAATCTGGCCTTTTTTTGTTGCGCTTCAGGCAAGCGTGTTGAAAGGATCGAAATGAAAATTATATTGTCGATACCCAGCACGATTTCCATAAGTGTAAGAGAAAGCAGTGCTGCGGCTATTTCAGTATCTATCAATAACGTTTCCAAAACCCGAATCCTGCTGGTTGGCGGCGCCGAAGGAGCGCCTTAGTTTAGGCCAAGAACTTCTTTCTTGCCAATTGGACGCAAGCAAGGTTACTAAGTTTCTTGCCGCTGCAGTGTTAAATTGAATAAGCTTATTTCAATCAGACATTCAGTTGCGGGAAAGTGTTGGTCCAGGCACCAGGATTCGTCTCTTCTTCTTGCATGCGATGGTATTGAATAAGCGCTTGTTCGATATTCAATCTGTCGTCGCGGAAGAACTTGTATGCCATAGCAGCGCGTTGAACTGACGTCATCTGTTTGTCTGTAAGAAAGCCTGAGCGTTGCAAAATGTCTTTTACATCGGGGTGAATGCTATCGTCCGGCGGCGCGGCAAAGAAGTAATTAGTGCGCAGCTCATGCCATGTCTCGTCTATTTGCGAATCCAATTGCGGCTTCTGCTCTTCAATGGCACTCTTGCGAGAATCGCCTTTGGGGACGCAATTAGTCAACTTCAAAAAGGATGAGAAGTAAACTTTTGTTTTATCCATCGCCGGCATCTGGTGCAGCGTCCCAGTGCGATCTTCGTCATCGTTATTGCAGAGCAGCTTTTTAAGCTGATTCAATCCCTGATTGAAGCTTATCTTGTTGGCTCGGATCATATGCTGCACTTCCAGTGCCGCGTGGACTTCGTAAGGCTTGATCAAGTTGAGGGACGTGAGCGCCTCGCCCAGGAATTTTCCTTCTGCGCTGGACATGATGAGCGCATACTCGACATCTTTTTCTGAGATCAAGCCTGCCATGCTCAGCAATTGTCCCAGTTGAGTGCGCTGTTCCATAAGAGAGTGACTGACATTGGAAATGACTGCGTTGTTTCGGCGCGCCGAGTAGAGATGATTGATAGCTTCTTCTCTCGACATTGTTCCGGCCCGCACTTGCGATTGCAGTTTCAAAGCCGCATCGATGACGTCTTTTGGCACATCGGCCAGATTGCAAACCACTCTTCCGAGCGGCAACCCCGTGGCTTTGGCGCAGGCAAGGCGCGATTTGAGCAGCTCTCGATTGAGCGTGTCGCTCTCTGTGAGCAATTCTCCCAGTCTGCATCGTTTTTTCGAACTCAATTCGATGCCCAGAAGATCCAGGGCTAGATTGAATTGGATGCGTTTTCTGATCACAATCGCCATGGCTTCTCGCGCGTGCTGAGGCAAGATGACGGCATCTCTAAGCAATGCTTGCGCGGTCACGGCGTTGTGGAGAAGTTCCAGGTCCACGGCACCATGCAATCTAAGTGCCAGACCGAGAGGAAGAGACAGTTTTTGCGCGTCGGTAAGCGCCGCGTTTCTGTCTTTTTCAGAAACGAGCTGCCATTGGACCAACAATTCTCCAATTGGAGGCGTTGATTTGTCCATGAATTTAGGTCTGGGATCTTGCTGCAAGGGGAAATTTCCGGGACTCCAATATTTCTATTATGCCCGAATTAGGCGTCAAGAAAGCTGCCGAGCCTGCAATTCACGGCGTGGCATAGGTTTGCAGCCGCCGACCCGAAGTAAAACGGACCGAGCGGCTGCGAGTGCTTTTTTGGACCAGCCCCGAAAGATTTATCTACTTGATGGTCTCTTTAAGAGTTTGCTGCTGTGTGAGAAATTCCTGCGGCAGCTTGTCTTGCAAAGAATCAAACAACTCTTTGTGGCTGTCCAGTTCTTGGTGCCAGAGATTGGCGTCCACCTTGACCAGCTTGTCGAATGCTTCCTGTGTGAGTTCTTCCAGTCCGGTGAAATCCAGGTCGCCTTTGGTCGGAATCCAGCCCAGAGCTTCTTTGCGAGCTCCGACCATGCCTTCGATTCGCTCGAACATCCACTTGATCACGCGCATGTTTTCGCCGAATCCGGGCCAGAGGAATTCACCCTTGCTTCCCTTGAGGAACCAGTTGACGCAGAAGATCTTGGGCTGAATTTTGACCTTTTCGCCCATCTTCAGCCAGTGCTGGAAGTAATCACCCATGTGATACCCGCAGAAGGGCAGCATCGCCATTGGGTCGCGGCGAACCGCGCCAATCTTGCCTTCCGCTGCCGCTGTCTGTTCGGAGCCCATGGTCGCGGCCATGTAGACACCGTGCAGCCAGCTGAATGCTTCGGTCACCAGTGGAATGGTGGTGCAGCGGCGACCGCCGAAGATGAAAGCTGCGATAGGAACGCCTTGTGGATTGTCCCAGTTCTCGTCAAGAGATGGACATTGGCTGGTCGGCACTGTGAAACGAGCATTCGGGTGCGCGGCCGGACGTCCGCAATCCTTAGTCCAGGGCTTGCCTTGCCAGTCGAGCAATTCTTCAGGCGTTTCATCGGTCATGCCTTCCCACCACACATCGCCGTCTTTGGTGAGGGCAACGTTGGTGAAGATGCAGTTCTCTTTCATCGTCACCATGGCATTCGGATTTGTTTTCTCCGAGGTGCCCGGCGCTACGCCGAAATACCCTGCTTCCGGGTTGATTGCATACAAACGTCCATCTCTGCCGGGTTTTATCCAGGCGATGTCATCGCCTATGGTCGTCACTTTCCAGCCATTAACGCCTGCCGGCGGAATGAGCATAGCCAGATTGGTCTTGCCGCAAGCACTCGGGAATGCCGCTGCGAAATATTTCTTCTGCCCTTCCGGAGACTGAACGCCCATGATCAGCATGTGCTCAGCCAGCCAGCCTTCTTCTTTGCCCATGGTGGAGGCGATACGCAGCGCGAAGCACTTCTTGCCCAGCAATGCGTTGCCGCCGTATCCGGAGCCGAACGACCAGATTTCGCGGGTCTCGGGGAAGTGAACGATGTACTTGGTTTCACGATTGCATGGCCAGCTCACATCCGGTTGCCCAAATTCAAGCGGCATGCCGACTGAGTGCAAGCATTGAACGAAGTTGCCGTTCGAACCGAGCATATCGATCGCAGCTTTGCCCATTCGGGTCATTGTGCGCATGCTGACTACAACATACGGCGAATCGGTTATTTCGACGCCGATTTGCGAGAGGGGAGAACCGATCGGTCCCATGGAAAAGGGCACTACATACATGGTGCGTCCGCGCATGCAGCCCGTGAAAAGTGGGGTTAGCTTTGCTTTTGCATCTGCCGGTGACATCCAGTTGTTGTTAGGTCCGGCGTTTTCTTCCAATTCGCTGCATACGAAAGTCCGATCCTCGACTCTTGCGACATCGGACGGATCGGACCAGGCGAGATAACTATTTGGACGTTTGTCGGGATTGAGGCGCAGCAGTTTGCCTTCGGCGACCATCTGGGTGCACAGGCGATCGGTTTCTTCTTTCGAACCGTCGCACCAGACAATGCGCTCCGGTTGGCACATGACCGCCATCTTCTCTACCCAGGCGAGCAGGGCTCGGTTCTCAACCTTGTAGCTACTTACTATCGAAATGTTTTGCAGATTTGCGGTCGTGGGCATCTGAACCTCGAAGCTCCTTTTGACGTCTTTTTCAAGCACTGGTGTATCTCCCTGGTCGTTTCGCGCACTTTCTGAAAGGCAAAGCCCGCAGGCAAAATTCCCATCGGACTATGCCTGGCACAAAAGGTTTTTAAAAAAACGGGTCTGTTTCAGAAAGCAGACAGTGGTCTTGAAAGCACCGAGACAATTATCTCATTGAAACATTTATAGGTATGGTAACTAAGGTACTCTTAGTCTTTGCTCTTGCTAAGTGCGCTTTTTTAAGCCGGGCTGGAGAATCGAGCGCTTGCTCTTCTCAATTAAGGGGCGGGCGCTGATGGAAAAGACTGTTCAATTCAACAGTTACCGGCTGGCGGATTTTTCATATTCTCAATGCATCGACCAGCGGGTCGCCCACCTTCCCCAGAGAGGACAGCTTCTATGTCAAACCCACTCGAATTCAATCGCACCGGTAACCATGAGTTTGATGCAAAGCATGCAATTGATGACGCTGCACACCTGGGTGGTCAGATCTGGCACGACATGAGAACAGAAGGACCGAAAATCGTTGATTACGTGACTAAGACTCCTGTAGTCGCTGACACTGCAGGAGCGCTCTGCTCGCTGGCAATCGTCTTGGCGCCTGAAGCACCGCCTGTGGCAATTGCTGTAGGTACTTTAGGTGTGACTATGTTCGGCGCTAAGGCTGTTTATGACCTGGCGGAACCGGCGGTCAAAAAGGCTGGTGAGTCATTTTTGAAATTCCCGACTCTCGGTCAATAATGGCAGACCAAGTTTGTTAACGAGCCGACAGCCAAGCAGAAGCCGTCATGAGAGTGGCGGCTTCTCGGCTTTGGCACCATATGTGACACCAATCTTTATTGCTTTCTCTCTATACCGCGGTATGGTCCGCTGGATGACAAATCATGTCTGCCAGAGAAGCTTGGCTTGGATTTTTGGCGACAAAGGTCTCTATAATAAGGGGCTGGACCGGAAACCTTGCGGGCATGAAGCTCACAACCAGAATCACTCTTGTATTTCTTTTGGCAGTGCTGGCCATAGTCGTCAGCGCCTGGATTTCGCATGTTAATACAGAGAAGGTCAATGAGACTCGCGGCTGGGTTGAGCATACCCAGGTCTTGATCGGTCGTCTGGACCGCCTGTACATGCTTATCAAAGAAGCCGAAACTTCGGTTAGGGGCACGCTCGTCACCGGCAAAGAGCGCATGAAGAAGGCCTATGAGCAGTCCAGAGTTGATATCGGAGCTACGCTTTCCGAGTTGGAAGCACTGACGGCTGACAACCCGCGGCAAGTCGAGCGCTTGGGAAAATTCAATTCGCTTCTCGATTCCCGGTTTGAGGAGTGGAAAGTACTGCTTGCCGCACCTGGAGCGATTGGCAGCCCAGAGTGGAAAAGAACTCTGGAAAAATCGTTCGACAGTCCCAGTGCCGGCAGGCTAAAAGCGATCAT
The DNA here is from genome assembly GCA_964493595.1 of uncultured Candidatus Obscuribacterales bacterium. GTDB lineage: Bacteria > Cyanobacteriota > Vampirovibrionia > Obscuribacterales > Obscuribacteraceae > QKMZ01. The sequence goes on from CAZBOX010000092.1 coordinate 11,647, forward strand.
TAGCGAGATGAAAGACGATGAGCAAAACTTGCTCAAAGTGCGTACGCAAGCCGCTCTAAAGAGTGTCGAATCCAGTCAACAGGCGACTTTTCTCGTCACCGCCATTCTGGTGGCCATGCTGGGAGCGATTTCTGTATTCGTCGTAATGTCCATAAATAGAGCGATCAATGCTTTGCTCGAAGGTACCAAGAAAATCGGCGAGGGGCATTACGAACATCGCATCAATCTCGACAGTAAAGACGAATTAGGGTTGCTCGCCTCGGCTTTCGATGCAATGACGGCTCGGGTCCAAGCCATAGATATGGAGCAGAACGACAAAAACTGGATCAAGCGAAACATCAATGAATTGGGACTCTTGCTGCAGGGGTTGCGTGACTTCGAGAAAGCCGGCAGCTTGGTTCTGAACTCGGTGGCACCGCTAGTCCAGGCCAGGCAGGCTGCGCTTTACTGCGTAGACTCGGAAAGAAAGGACGATACTCTCTTTCTGATAAGCAGTTTTGCTTGCAACAATGACAGCGGTATTCCGCTTACAGTCAAGTTTGGAGAGGGCTCAATCGGTCAGTGCGCCTTAGACAGGCAGCGCGTTCATTTGGGCGATGTTCCAAATCACTCTTTTAAGGTCAAGTCCGCACTGTCGCAGTCTGATGCGGCCGATGTCTACATTTTTCCGATTCTCTTTGAAGGTGATATTCGTGGAGTCATGGAGCTAGCCTCCGAGAAGAAGTTCGCTCCGCGCTGCGTTGTTTTACTGGAAGAACTCTGCAAGTTGCTTGGTGTTGCATTCTCTGCAATAAGTGCAGCCAACGTTACCGACAGGCTATTGGACGAGTCTCGCCAACTCAATGAAGAACTTCGCTTGCAGCAAGAGGAGTTGGAGGCGCAGGCCGAAGAGCTGGAAACACAGCAGGAAGAATTGCGTCGCGTCAACGACGAATTGCAGCAGAAGGCCGATACTCTCGAAGAGCAGAATGCCCTTGTTTTCGAGAAAAACATCGAACTGGAAGGAATGCGCCAGAGTCTTGAAGACAAGGCTCAGCAGCTGGCTGTTTCATCGAAATACAAGTCGGAATTTCTCGCCAATATGTCGCACGATTTGCGCACACCATTGAATTCTCTTTTGATCTTTTCCGAACTCCTTGCAGACAATGAAGAAAGCAATCTGAATGAATCGCAAGTTGATTTCGCCAAGAATATCAATCTTGCCGGTAAGACACTGCTCACGCTTATCGACGATATTCTCGACCTTTCCAAAATCGAGGCGGGACGTGTGACGCCCGACATCAAGAATGTCGAGTTGGCAGATGTTCTTCTCGATGTGGAACGAAGCTTCAGAAAAGTAGCCGAAGGCAAAAAAATTCTCTTTGATTTGAAACTGGCGCCGGATACTCCGAAACTGATGCGAACCGACGAACGCCGGCTTCTGCAGTTGCTGAACAATCTGCTCAGCAATGCCTTCAAGTTTACCGAGCGGGGCCGTGTCGCTCTTTCGATCAGCGCAGATAAAGGTGCGAGCAGCAATGGTCACGAAGGGGACTTTGTCGCTTTCTCGATAACGGATACGGGCATCGGCATAGCACCGGAGCAACAGGCTCTGGTGTTCGAAGCATTCCATCAGGCCGATTCCTCATCAACGAGAAAGTTCGGCGGCACTGGGTTGGGCTTATCGATTTGCCGTGAATTGTCTGCTCTTCTAGGTGGCTGGGTCGACGTCGAGAGTGAGCTCAATAAAGGCAGCACCTTTACTCTTCATTTGCCGGTAGCGTACAAGGGGAAAGTCGAGCCGAGGCGCAGGAGTGTATCCGCAAATGTTTCGAGCGCGGCGGATTCCACAAAGGAGCCCAGAGAGGAAGATGCTTTTCTTTATGCAGACATTCCGGACGACCGCCTGAATATCAACGAAGGTGATCGAGTCATTCTCATCATCGAGGACGACAAGTCTTTTGCTACTATGCTTCTTGACCTTGCTCGTAAGAACAAATTCAAAGGTGTTGTTTCTATGCGAGGCAAGGAAGGCCTGATACTGGCCCATCGCTTATTGCCGGACGCCATAACCCTGGATTTGAATTTGCCTGATATCGAGGGTTGGGTAGTGCTGGATAGGTTGAAAAACAGCAGCGAGACTCGCCATATACCTGTTCACATTATCTCTGCATCCAGCGAGCATAATCGCGGCATGAGCCTGGGCGCTCTTGGTTATCTCGAAAAACCGGTTACTCTCTCGACTCTCAATGAAGCCATCGAAAGAATCAGAGATTTCTTCGAGAAGCAGACCGGTGCCGTTCTGATTGCCGAATCTGATGAGAAGCTGAGAAAAAGCCTTGTTGAATTGCTGGAGAACGGCGATTTCAGCATCGAGTCTGTTGAGCATGGAGAAGGCGCCGTCAAATTATGGGGCCAGAAGCCATTCGATTGTTCAATCATCAACATGAATTTGAGCGATATGGATGGACTGACTCTGGCGAAGAAATTCTTCTCGAGCAATTACAGCCACCCGCTCCTTGTCTTCAGCAATCATGGTTTGTCTGAAGGGGAAAAAGCGGAGCTGGAAGCTCTTGGCCGCGTCAATATCGTCAAAGATATCGATTCTCCGGAGCGCCTGCTCAGTGAGGTCGGGTTATTTCTTCATCGCGTCGAGACAAAATTGCCTGCGACAAAACAGCAATTGATCAGCAAAGTCCGTCAAGAAGATTCCACATTGATCGGGCGCAAAATTCTTATAGTCGATGACGATCCGCGCAATGTCGAAGCGCTGACGTCAGTATTGAAGAAATATAAGATGCAACTGATCACGGCTGAGAATGGTCGCGATGCGCTCGACAAGCTCGCTCAGAATAAAGATGTGGAAGCTGTGCTCCTGGACATCATGATGCCTGAAATGGACGGGTATGAAGCGATGCGTGCTATCAGGTCTCAAAGTGAATTTGCCTCTTTGCCGATCATTGCTGTGACTGCCAAGGCCATGCAGGGAGATCGCGTCAAATGTCTGGAGAGCGGAGCTTCGGATTACATCACCAAACCTGTAGACAGAAGCCAATTGATTTCGCTTCTTCGAGTCTGGCTCTATAAAGGCTAATGGATCCTTCTTCAGTTAACTCCTCGCTCAGCGAACAAGTAGTAGTAGAGTTGCTTGAAGACTTGTACAGGCGTTTTGGTCTGGACTATCGCAATTACAGTCATACTTTTATAGCGCGCCGAATTATCTCATTTGCCAGAAAGTCCAGCTTCGATTCAATAGAAGAACTGGTGCAAAATATTTTGAACAACGATAAACAGATGGAGTCCTTTGTCGACTCTTTGTCTTTGCCTACGACAAGAATGTTTCGCGATCCGGAAGTTTTCCGCCTGCTGAGAGACATGATAATTCCCAGTTTGGCAGTCAATCATTTATCCAAGGTGTGGAGCGCCGGATGCTCAACTGGTGAGGAGGCCTATTCGCTATCCATCGTTCTTAAGGAGGAGCTGCCGGAAAGGAAGATACTTACCTTTGCCACCGATTTGAGTGAGCGCGCGCTCTACACTGCCAGAAAAGGAATTTATAAGTTGCGGCGAATGCGCACATATACCTCTGGCTATATCGCCGCAGGAGGCAAAGCCGACTTTTCGAATTACTACACTGCTGATCACGAAAACGCGATCATGAACGAAGAGCTCAAAAGGAGCATGGTGTTTGCTCAGCACAATCTGGTTACCGATTCTTCATTCAACGAATTCGATCTGATTCTCTGCCGCAATGTTCTCATCTACTTCAATCGTCTGCTGCAGGCTCAAGTCGTAACTTTGCTGATGAATAGCTTACGTCCGGGCGGAGTTCTTATACTTGGCGATAAAGAATCGATCAGCTCCATGTCGCCAAGAAAAAATTTGGTCGAGCTGGATCGAACCTATAGAATTTATCGAAAAACCTAATAGATCGAATTACATCGTTACGATTTGGCGAGGCAGCTCGACAAGAAATGACGTCCCTTTATCGGCAGGGCAAGCGCAGCTAATTGTGCCTTTGTGCAAGGTGACGATTTGCTGGCAGAGATAGAGTCCCAGTCCGGTGCCGGGTGTGTGGCGTCGGCTGGCTCGTCCTCTCCAGAAGCGTTCAAAAAGATGCTTTCTGTCTTCTTCAGGAATGCCGGGACCAGTGTCGCTTACTTTTAGCAAGACACTCTCGGGTGAGCTGGACAGAGATACTTTCACTTCGCCGCCCGTAGGCGTGTATTTGAGTGCGTTGTCCAGAAGATTGCGCAGCACTCTGGTTAGCGAATCGGAATCTGCAAAGACAACCGCTTCTGCATTATCTGGAATGTCTTTGTGCATTTGTATGTTGCGGTCGTCTGCAATCGGCGCAATTTCCTTCATGCAATTGTTGACGATCTGCATCAAATTAGTATGTTCGAAATACAAAGTTGCCAGATCTTTTTCGAATCGATAGACCTCAAGCAGATTGCCGATCAGTGTCAAAAGCGTCCAGTTGCTATTCTTGATATGAAATAGAAGATTGATCTGTTCGTCATTCAACTTGCCGATTTTTTCTTCTGCTAGAAGTTCGATTACTCGGTTGGCGCCGATCAGTGGATTTTTCAGATCGTGTGTAAGGGTTGCTAGAAAGTCTTCTCTTTCAAACAAGAGCCGTGCTCTCTCGATGGCGTGCGTTATTGCTCGCGAGAGCAGACGCCCGTCGATTTCACCTTTGATCAAATAATCCTGGGCTCCGGCTTTCATTGCTTGAACACCCAGATTTTCTTCATCCTGACCGGTCATGATAATTACCGGGCAGGAGTGTGCGCTGCGGCGCACTGCATTGAGTGTTTCAATTCCCGCACTGTCGGCGAGGGTTAAATCGAGCAGAATTACATCGAATTCTTTCTCGCTCAGAATTCTTTCTGTTTCCTGCAAACTATCTGCATGAACACAGTCGAATGTGAAAATGGACTTTCGCTTCAGCAAGACCTGGAGAGCCGCGGCAAAAGTAGGATCGTCCTCGATCAAAAGAATTTCCAGGTGTTGTCTGCTCATAGGAACCAATTGGAAAGTATCGGGATTTCATCCTATCCTATCTCAGTTCGAGATCAACAAAAAGTACCCAAATGGGTTAAATATCTACCCGAATGGATGATTCAAAAATGTCCATTTTTTACCGCGGGATGCTAGTTTCTCGCTGACAGTCATGTTTTTAAAAGCCCTGAAACCGCACCAGAGCTGCTGGAGAAGTCTGGAAAAACGCTGCTCAACTGGCGCGTGGATAGGTGCAAATGCTCGCCAATAATAGAGGAAACCACCGAGCGAAAGTCTGTACGAACAGGGAGGTCACGGCCCTCATAAAGTGAACTTTCTTTGATGCCGTCCCAGTGTCCGATCAGTTTGCCGCCTTGCACTGCGCCGCCCAGCGCCCAGATGAAATTCCCGTGCCCATGGTCGGTTCCGTTATTGCCGTTTTCCCGAACCGTCCTGCCGAATTCGGACATTACCAAGATCGCTGTTCGTTGATAAGTGTCACCCAGCGCTCCGGCCAGATCGGCAAGTCCATGCCCTAAAACTTGCAAGTGGTTGGCAAGCTGTCCTTTTCCGTTGCCTTGATTGACATGTGTGTCGAAGCCTCCGAGGTCGACAAAGGCAACTTGAACTTTTGGTTCTTCGCTCATCAGTTTGCCCAGTTGCTTTCCGAATGCCCCAAATCGAGCAGCCTGAATAGCACCGCCGTTCGCCTGCATTTGTTCGTTGCTGAGTTTTTCGTTGATTGTCGTGCGCGCTTCCATTCCATCTTGGAAGGCTCGCTCAAGGCTGTCATTTCGTCCCTCGTACATGCGCTCGAAACTGGCGGCAATCATTTCGTTGTCGATCGGGCTTCGTCTTCTTTTTAATTCGGCTTTGAAAGTCGCTGACGCCACAGGTCCCTGCAGAATGCGTGGAGTTGTAGTGCCTATATTCAGTGCGCGAACCGGAGAGTGATTGTCAGGTAATTGTGCAAGCAGCCTGTTCAGCCATCCTGTGCTGGTCGATTTTCTCCCGGGGCATCCGCTTTCCATGTAATCCTGAGCGTCAAAATGGGAGCGGGTCGGATCAGGCGAGCCGGTGTTGAGAACGAAGGACAGAGATCTGTTTTTCCACAATGGCATAAGTGGTGAGAGCGCCGGATGAAGACCGAAGTGTCCGTCCAGATCCAGCGCGCCCAGCTCATTGCCGGGAGGGGCGATAGCAATGTTGTTTCGTACTTTGTAATAGGTCGGGTCAGAATATGGTACGACGACACTCAATCCGTCTACTGCGCCTCGCAAAAAGACTACTACCAATTTATTCGTCGGACCAGCAGCGGCGGTACCTGGTGCTGCGGCCCAAACGCTCAGCTTCGGCATCAGCAGAGAAGCCGTCGCCAGACCTGCAGCTTTCAAAAATTCTCTTCTATTCATATCGATTCCATCTCTTTCGAACTCTTGCGAATAGCACTAATACATCATGAATTCCGGGCTACCCAGAACGAGGCTCCGCCTCAGCTGCGGCTGGGCTTGCTCGATTGCACTGACTGTCTTTTCGGAGACTGTGGCCAGACTGTCGGTTATGTCGCCGCTCTGACCGACGGCCAATTGAATGCCGGGCAGTCGATTGGCACCGAGAGCAGTGGCAAAGTTAAGGCGGTTGATTAAACTGTCCGGATTCAACCAGGCTTCCTGCGTGTTCTTATATCCATCCGGTGTAAGGCATTTATAGAGAGGCTGACCGGCTTGCTTGAGAAACGCCAGTAAAGGCATGACATTGTTGATGCGTGCATCTGTTGCCCTTAAGCTGGAAACCACATAACGATATGGGGATTTGAATTTGTTGTTTCTATTCTCGGCGCTCCAGAATTCGTCGCTGTCGAACATAGTGGTCAAAACGGCGGATATTTGTCCATCCGTGCGCATAAAAGTATTTGCCATTTTTTGAACGAGCGAATCCGGCGGTTGGTCTGCTACGAAATACTGAGCCAACTTGTAGCTGATGTGGCGTGCTGTAGAAGGATGGCGTGCCAGTATATCGAGCACCTGCTCTATTTCTCTCTCTCCGTTGCCCTGTATAGTGTGTCCAACTACGACTTTAGTGCCATTGTCATGACGCCTGGCGTCAAAAAATGATCCGCTTTTCGGATCTCCTGGAATTGACGACGGCGAAATTGCCTGTCCGTAATTGCGAATTCCCCGCTGTCTGGCTTGTCTGAATGGAGACATTTGGTCGCCGGGCCTCTGCAGTGGGCGCATGGCGAGCCCTGCCCCGCCTCCTGGTTGCAGTCCCAGCCCGGTAAGAACCCTGGCCAGCTCTTGAACATCCTTTTGTGTGTAGCCGCCGTCAACACCTAGAGTATGCAATTCCATCAATTCACGAGCGTAATTCTCATTGATGCCCTTGAAGCGGCTCTTGCCATTCTTAGTGGCGATTACAGGCTGAAATGATGCGGACGTATTTTGCCAGTTATCTAGATAGAAAAGCATGGCTGCATGATGTGCCGTTGCTCCCAGCAAGTCGCGGAATCTACCTAGTGCATTGGGCCTTATGGCTGACTCCTCGTATTGTCCGGTCCAAATATGATCAAGCCCTTTATCGCTGGATACATTGAAGTGATTGAACCAGAAGTCGGTCATTACTTCTTGCAATTGACGCGGACTGCCTACAGCTCTTGCCAGGTGAGCTGTTGCAGCATCCTGGTAGATTTTGCCGTAGGTCTCTCTGACTACTTTTCCCAGCGCTTTTTTGTCTTCCGGTGTTTTCCCACCTCCTTGCGAGAGCGCCTTTAGAGCTGGCTTGCCATAATTCAAAAATAAGCTCAGAGGGGTCTCTCTCAGGGCGGGAACTTGAGCTACTTGCGAAATTGAATCCGGCAGAGGAATGGACTCAGGCGATAACTGTTCTTGCAGATAACGTTCGATGCCTAAAGCCTGAACTCTCTCGATGTCGCCAGGGCGAATTCCGAATGACGTTCTATTTAAGAGATGGGCTATGCCTTCTCTCGAGTTTTTTGCTTTGATGTCGACTCTTTCGTTCTCGTTCTTTGTCAGGTGTCCGGCTCTGCTTATTCTTGTCTGGCTCGGATTGCCGGCTTTTGCGGCAAGAGCGAAGCCAGATGGGCTGGC
>CAZBOX010000093.1:0-19706 GCA_964493595.1 uncultured Candidatus Obscuribacterales bacterium
AGATCCGAAAACTGGAGCACCAGTTGCAACCGATCCGAAGACCGGAGCGCCAGTCTCAACCGATCCGAAAACCGGTTCACCAGTTTCTTCAGATCCTGCGAAGAGCACAACGCCCAGTGCGACAGATCCGAAGACCGGAGCGCCAGTTGCAACCGATCCGAAGACCGGTTCACCAGTTGCAACAGATCCCAAGACAAGCACTTCTGTCTCTGTAGACCCAGCGAAGAGCACCACCGGAACTTCAGATCCGAGAACTGGAGCACCAGTCGCAACAGATCCGAAGACTGGAGCACCAGTCGCGACAGATCCGAAGACTGGAGCGCCAGTCGCAACAGATCCGAAGACTGGAGCACCAGTTGCGACAGATCCGAAGACTGGTGCACCAGTCGCAACAGATCCGAAGACTGGAGCGCCAGTCGCAACAGATCCGAGAACCGGAGCACCAGTTGCAACAGATCCAAAGGGAAGCACTTCTGTCTCTGTAGACCCAGCGAAGAGCACCACCGGAACTTCAGATCCGAGAACTGGAGCACCAGTCGCAACAGATCCGAAGACTGGAGCGCCAGTCGCAACAGATCCGAGAACTGGAGCACCAGTTGCGACAGATCCGAAGACTGGTGTACCAACCTCTACAGATCCAACGAAGTCCTCGACTTCGACGTCATCAATCAGCTCAAACGATCCGAAGTCTTCGATTCCGTCATCGACTGCCGCGGATCCTGGTAAGGTCGTGAATACGACCGGTTCAACTGCAAATAGCAGCGGAACGGTTCAGGATCCAAAGACTGGCACGCCAGTATCATCCGATCCTAAGGCTGCTCCGACACTGAGCGCAGATCCTAAGACAGGTGTGGTCACATTTACTGATCCGAGAACTGGTGTTTCTATTTCCATCGATCCGAGCAAATTAGTTTCGACGACTGGAGCTGTTACGTCGGAACCTGCTAACAATAAGACCGGAAATAGCGTTGCCACTACCAATGGTGCTACTCAAGATCCGAAGGTCGTTAACGGTGTCTCAACAGATCCGGCTCCTGTAAAAGCTTTGCCAGCTGGAAGTAGTGATCCGGCTTTGACCAAGCAACCGAATTCTGTTACTGCCGATCCTGGCAATAGTCAGGCTAATTTACCTTCGAGGGTCCAGAATACAAACGATCCAAATATCAAGGTTTTTACATCTGCTCCTGTTTCGGGCGGTGCTAATTCAGGCTCGCAGCCAATCATTACTGCTAAAGATGATGGAGCGGGAAATAGGGTCGTTACTTTAACCGACAGCCAAGGCAGGTTAATTGAATATACCTCCCAAAACATCAAGACCGGAGAGATCATAAGTGCTAAGAATGATCCTCAGACAGGTAAGATAACTTCCGTTACGATCGTGTCGCCGGCTGAAGGCAGCAAGACTTACATACAGACCGAGAACGGTTTGGTTTACGATCCGACGGCTACAAAAGCCCCCAGCGCTCTGCCGATTGTCGATGCTGCTGTAAAAGCTGGCGATGCAACATGGTCTTTATCTCAGGATAGTAATGGCAGAGTCGGTTACAGGTTTGATCCTGGCAACACACCGATCATCGATTTGACCTATGACAGACGTCCACTGTCGGGCGGCGTCATTCAATTTGAGTTGAGCAATTCGCCGGTTAGCACCGCCGATTCAGTAACGGTGATTCGCCTTGGTGCCGGAGTGCAAACTCCAGTCGGCGACTTTGAAATTAGGTTTGTTGTGCCTGCAGGCTATACGCCGCAGCAGGGCGGAACGACTGTGATTATGGCTGCTCCTGAAACTGCGGCTCCAGCTTCAGGCGGCAGCACGAAAGTAACTTACGTCAACCCTGACGGCACACCTGCCACCAACATTCCATCGTCTAGTGGCACTGTTCTTTGGACTGACCTTGATGGTCGGCTTTTGACGCCAGCGCCGGGTTCATCCAAGTTTGATGTGCAACCTGCCACTGGCGACACTGGAGTGTGGAGAAGCGAACCTAATCCAACTCAGCAAGGTCAAGGCACCATCTCGACTCCGATTCGAGTTGGAAACGAAGATGTATCAATCGGTGTCGGTATCGACAGGGCTACGGGCGATCCTGCGCTGCAGGTCAAAATAGGTCCTATCGGCTTCGAGATCGGCAGCGGCGGTTCTCAAACACAGCCACCGTCGGATGCAAAACCGGTAGCTCCAAGCAACGGATTAGATGCTACGGTTGGTCAATCGTCTGGCACTCAAGTTAATCAAGCGCCACCTGCAGGTTGGAATACTAGTGTTCTGAATGAGCCGAGTAAAGTAGTCGCGGAACCAGCACCGATAGTTGGCTCTCGTCCGATAGACACAGTGCCTCAAGATCAAGTCCGACAGCCCCAGTTGCCGAGCGATTACATTCCAACCGTACAGACTCAGCAGCCGCAGTATCCAATAAATGTTGGATCTGGTGATATCAATATTGGTATCGGTATCAATCCAAGCACCGGCGATCCGACTGTACATGTAGGCATTGGTCCAATTGGTATTGATTTTGGTGGCGGTAATTCATCGAACCCAGGTACGGTTGTTCAACCGAGCCCTTATGCACCGCAATACCAGCCGCCACAGCAAAATACTTCCGGCAATGTGCCGACGAATACCGGTTCTTATGTAGATCCTTATGGCGCAGAGCACTGGTACGATCCGATCGGTCAGATTGTAAAAACAGTCACACCTGATGGTACCAATGTAATTTATAACGACGATGGCTCGCGCCTCGTATATGGTGGCAATAGCACCACTCCTACCTATGTTCCTCCTGTGGATGGCGGACAGATTTATAGTGGAACACAGGTGCCTGTAACGCCACCTATCGCGCCACCCGTGACGGATCCATATGTCGGCACTGCGCCTAATTATGGAACGCCAACACAGCCTCCTGTAAGTTATGGGGATCCTTTGAATCCTGGTGCTTATCCAAACACACCAGTTAGCGATCCTTACACACCACAGCCGACTCCTCCATTGCCCTTCGAGCCTGTTGCTGCGCCAAGTGCTCCGTCAGCGTCTGCACCTGCGCCTACACCTGCACCGTTGAGTGATCCTCTCAATCCCGTACCTCAACAGCAGCCTCAGCAGCAGACTCCAGTCGTATCGCAAAAACAAGAAGAGCCTGAAGACATCGCTAACAAGCTCAAAGTCAACTTCGAGCCTTTGCGTCCGGAGAATGCTGAGCCCAAGGCCGAGCCGAAGCCAATTGTTATTGAAGATAGGAATGATTCGAAAGATAGCACGGGCAGCTTGCTTAGCGACTACGAAAACCGTGTCAGAGAGCAGCAAGACGTTGTTCACTATGACGGTAATGAGGGTCTCAAGGGCGCCGGGCTGGATGACGACAGCAAGCATCGAGTCTCTGATTCGGAAGCCATTGCAATGGCTGCGGAGACTCAAGCTGCCATTAACGCACTCATTCAGCATCTGGCTGATGAACGCCATACAGATTACAAAGAAGCTGTGCAAGCCGAGGATCGCAAGTACTCTGAGATTGCAGAAGACTTGCGTGAATCCAAGGAACGCGAAGACGATTCGTACAGACGCTATTCAGAACTCATTGCAGATCTCAAAGAGAAGGAACTGGAAGGCTACAAGCAAAAAGAAGAAGCTGCACGCGAGAGAAAAGATAAGGACGAAGAGAAGTCCAAAGAACTTACAGATACTATGCTCACCGCACTCGCCAATCGTCGCGAGAACGAAGCAATTATCAAGGCGCGCCAGGATGCTTTCTGGGCCGAGCAGCAGAAGAAAGAAGAGCAAATTCGTCAGGACAACAAACAAACAAAATATCTTGTTCGTCCGAACGACACCGTCGAATCTATTGCAGGCAAACGTCTGCGCGATCCAAAACTTGCCGAACTCATCTATCAAATCAATAAAGACAAGATTGAGATCAAGATGGTCAATGGCAAGAGAGTCTATGTTGTCAAAGAAGGCTGCGTGCTCACCTTGCCGAGTCCTCGGCAAATCAGAGAGTTCCGCCAGCAACAGCGCCTGGAATTGTTTACTCAGCAAGATTCGTCCGACGAGAAAGTTGTCGCGATCGACGCCAAAGCTGCAGCAGATCAACGCAGATCCAATGTTGAAAAACTGCTCGGCAAGATCGGCAATGCTGTTGATACCGCCAGTCAGAAATATAACGTCAGACTTGGAGATACTCTTCGCTCCGTTGCTATGAAGCATCCGCAGCTCGGTGATGTCACATTGTGGAAGCTTCTCGCCGAGAAGAACGGCTTGCCGACGACAACCGACCATAAGGGCGTGCCCACTGCAGCTCTGCGCCGCGGTACTCAAATCGTCTTGCCGACGACCGAAGAGATTGCTCAATATCGAGATCGCATGCGTGGAGAAAGCATTACCAGCTGGAGTTCTTCCAAGTTCGAAACGGCCAGCCGCCAGTGCCCTCAATGTCATCGTCTGACCACAACCGAAGCAAGCAGTTGTCCGGGTTGTACATATTCCTTCGACGGAGTTGGAAAGGAAGTCGATGTCGAGGTAAGAAATCAACCTCTTATCGCTGCTTCCACCAAAACGGCAACCATCACTTCGGCTGTTCCGGTTCCGAGAATCGTGCAAGAGGATGTCAGCGAAGCTTCGACTATCTCACTGCCGCTTGCGGACAACGACAACACGGTTGTTACCGGTGGCAAGGGAGCCAATTCGTTTAACGTATTGTCTGAGAATCTCGATCCTGACGAACGGAAGTGGGTTGAAGAAACAATTATCAACAGCCTGATCGAAAAACTTGGTGAGAACTGTCGCGTTGTTGAGTCGACTTCTCCTGACGGTAACTGCATACGCACACAGTTGGAAGTTCTAACAGGCGATGTTTGGATCCCGATTCTTTCTTACGAGATCAACGAAAATACATCCGTTCGTCACGAATTTGCATCGGACGGAAAACAAAGAACGATGCCGATCGATCTGCCCGCCTCGGCTGCGCAGGAACTTATTCACAACGACCTCCAGTCCAATTGGCAAGAATACTGCCGTAAGTTCCTCGCCGGCAAGCGCCTGACCGCATAAATCACGCGAACGACAGTAGGATCAATCTTGCTAGTCTGTTGTCACATCGGCAAAGAAAGATAACTCGCCGTCGTGCGTTTTGTTTCTCAATCGAAATACGACGTCTACTGTCAGAGGCTCCTCGTTGACATAGAGTTTATGCGGTCTGCCTTGTTGATCGAACCAGGCTACCAAATACTTTGTGGTGCCTGGTAATTGTTCGCCAAGATACCAGAGGACTTGACCATTAAATCGCGCTCCTGCAATGTGTTTTGCATTGCCGATTTCGTCTAGCAATACTCCGCGTGAATCTACTTTGGTGACAATGTCTTCTGATGGGCCGTCCTCTGAAAATGGCAGTTGAGGAGGATGCATGATCACATGTTCATCGGTAAATTCTATCAATGGAGAAAATCGACCGGCAGCAGAGAAAAGCCTGCCCCGACCGCCGGCAAGTGGGTCGTTGACGTCTTCAATACCCAGTTCGTCTACGAGGGGTAATTGATCGGGAGGAAACTGCTGTTGAGGCACTTGATGCGGCGGGGGCGTTCCCGACGAAGGCGGTGGCGTAAAATCTCTTTGTTCCTTCTCGTCAGGCATTTTGTTGTTGTTCCGCTTCGGCCTCGTTCTGGAAGTTTTCGAGCGCGGTGCGAACTTTGTGTAGCAGTACTAATTGAGCGTCCGTGGAAAGCTGTTGATCTTTGATGAGATGAACGGCAAGGCAGTAAGCGAGATCAACGTCGCCTTGACCGATCAGACGCTCTGTAAGGAGACGGCAGAACCATGCGGCCGAATCAGATGCAGGAGTGTCTTTGCGGTTGATGGATGAATTGAAGTCGAATTTGATCTTCGGATCTCGGACGACTTCTGAAACTTCGAAGCGATATAAGCACTTCGAAGTGCATGGACCACAGGTTGGCAACGGACCTTGGTCACGCTTGTGAAGCTCGAGGAAATCGTCGCGCCATTGCCGCAGTACTGCAATATCCAATCTACGGTTGACTTCAGTCGGTTGAAATGCCGGTCTGAGTAGATTGAGCCAACGCATGTGCTGCTCTTTGACCTGATCGTAGAACCAGTAATTCTCCTCTCCTTTTCTTTCGAAATAACGCTCGGTTGCCTGTGTCAGCGCGCACCAAGTGATACCTGTAATGTTGCCTGAACGAGCTCTGCCCCCGATAACCCGCTGGATTTCGTGGATGATTTGAGCGCGGAAGTGAACAAGCTGGGTCAGATCTTTTAGTGTGGACAATAAGTAGCGGTTGTAGACCTGCCGGAAGAGCGTGTCGTCTGCCACCATCTGCGCGGTATCCAGAATGTTTGAATCGCATCTGTGCAAACAGAATTTGCAACCTAAGTGCCGGTCGAATGTGGCGACGATATCTAGACCTTTCATGGCATCGCGCACGATTTGATCTGATTCTTCTGGTGTCTCCGGTGGTGGCACTTCCTTGGTTTTGTCGAACATGATTGCCAGGTGGTACGGTTGTTCCATCTTTTCCGCATACACAATGGCTCGCCCCTGACCAAGCGCTGTCACGTGCCGCTTTTGAATGTCATCGAGGTTCATCGCACCGCCCATCGAGTCTCGGTCGTCGACGGCTACGATGCGGTGCATGATCTTCAAGTTCGTGTTTTTCAGAGCTTCCGGCGCCAACTTGTTGGGAATTTGGTCGGCGATGATGAAACCCTGACCATAAGAACGAATTTCAGCGAGCATGTTGGTGAAGAATTCAACCGCTTTACCGGCAGGGTTGGCGGATTCACCCGATTGTGCGGTTGGTACGTTTTTCAGCAGTCGGTGAGCCTCTTCAATAAGCATGACGTGCTGCAGATTGTCGTGCGGACCTAATGCTTCACGGTATTCATAGAGGAAAACCATGATCATTCCCATCAAGAATGACTTTTCGCTATCTTCAGAAACCATCTTGAGCTCGATAACTGTTGGCTTTCCGAAAAGCGTTTCCATTGGAATTGAACGGCGAGTGTTGAGCATCTGCCCTTTACCGCCGATGAGCAGCGAGCCGATTCTGGCTTTGAGCGCAGCTTGAACGTCAGGTCCGATTCTTTCTGAATATCCGAATGATTCTGTAATCGGTTCGATGATTTCGTACAAATCTTTCATCGTCGGATAGATTTCCGGCGGGCAGTCCGGATCGCCTAGATTAACTCCCGGAGGCAATCTTCTGCACTTGTTCTGCACCAAGTCCCAACCGCGTACCGAGTAAATCGAGTTGAGAGCCTTTTCCAGTACCTGAGGCATCGGTGAATACATTTCGAATGAGGCGTTGAAAACTGATTTCAGCGCGTCAAGGTGAGTTTGGACTTTTACACCTTTCATGATTTCGAATGGATTGAGGCGGAATGGAGACACTGTTTCGTCGCCCAGCGAGAATGCCTGTCCAACTCCTTTGAAAGTTTCCGACATCAGCATCATATGTCGATATTCTGATTTCGCCGGCTCGCAAACCATAAATGGAATTTTGAATTTCCACAATTGCCCAAGCAAATAGAAACATGTGTTTGTTTTACCGCCGCCGGTTACCCCGCACACAATGGTGTGTTTTTGCATCGCGTCGACGTCGATGTAATAGAGGTTGCCGGTATCTACGCCGCGGTCCAAGATGTTGCCGATAGCTATGATACGCACCGGATCTTTGGGCGGAATATTTGCCAGTGAAAATTCTGCAGAGCGTTTGATACGAAATCCGGGCATTTCGCGTTTTGGCAAGTGGATATAAGCGGAAAGCAAGCGGGAATTCAATGGCGTTAGAAAACGATAGCCTAGCAGCGTCTGGAAAGACTCACCGGATCTCTGGTTTTTCACTAATCCGAATTGAGAGATATGCTCACGCAATCCTTTGATTTCATGAGTGCGCAGCGGAGTGGGACGGCTTGTTTCATCGACATAGGTCGCTTGAATCAATGATTGCAAGCGAGCAAAAACCGAGCGATCGGGCGCGAAGAAATACGTTCCGACCTGCCAACTGCCGATTGCTGTACCCAACTGAATGTGCTTGAGATAAGCGTCCTGAAGTTCGAGATAGTATTTGATACGTCGCTTTTTCTCAGGATCTTCATTTTCTTGCGCGCGCTGGATTTGATCGACGACGTGAAATTCTTCTTTTGTCACGTAGGCTTTTGGAATCGGAGCTGCCAGAACCATCATCCCGAAATCTTTGCCCTGCAGACCGCTGGCCAAGCGCTCGATTTGTTCTGATTCCATGGTATCGCCTGCGGTGGACTTCAGGGCCGGAATACCGGTGATGATGCCTGTGTGTGTGGCAAGCGGCGCCACCATTGCTTTCATCTGATCAAGCGTAAACGGGTCTTTGTATGTGTCGACGCCGTTGTAGACGCTGTGCAAAATTGATTTGAGAGTGTTGAAAGAGATGCTCGTTGAGTCAGTGCCGTCGCTTCCGTCGCCTGTATTCGCTATGGATGCGCCCATGTAATATTGAACGCCGGTCTTGTCTCCAAGCACGAGAAAAGCCAGATATGCTTTCTGGCTGTGCATGCCTGTCAGGGCATCTTCCATCAAGTACATGCGCTTGGGACCCTGGTTGGGATCCTGGTTTTGCTGCGGTTGTTGCTTGGCTTGCTGCTTTTCGCCTTCGATATCCCAGGAGCGAAGAATGCCGTCTACACGCACGAATGTCAAACCTGGCACAGGCCAGCTGACAATGTCCGCGCCTGAGACCGGGTCTAATTCGAGCCCGTCAAGGTCGTACCGCCTGAGGTCGGCGATTTTCTCTTCCCATATATTGCGTGGACCTTCATCCATGATGTTTGTCCCGGGTTTCCTTAGTTATCGGTCGGAGCGCATAGGCTGCTGACCTTGATTATACTCATTCAATGAGCCTTTAGACGGCTGAAAGTAGCCATGTGGGCGCAAATACTGCTCTTTTGAATAATGTCGTGAAAGTTGTAATTTTGTACAGATAATTGATAAGGGACCTTTCAATGTAGTCGAAGTGCTCCATCAGAACGCATGCTAGGCTACATCAGTCTTCTTGCCGGAATTCGAACTTGCGCCCGTATGCATTGCTTCGATCAGTTTCGTCTTAACCTTCGCTTTGGGTGGATCGTCGAAATCGTGAGTCTTCAGACTAAATGTGCCTGCGACCGTACCTACCCTGTAGCAGAAGAAGTGGCGTGTTTCTTGACCTACGACTCTGTCAATGTTGAGCTTTTCTTCGTCGGAAATTAGCTCGAACTGAGGAGAGGTGTTTATCTGGTTGAAGAAGTTGCCGATCGTCTGGTGTTTGATCTTACGACCGTCTACCCGGAACATCTGCGGGCCTATCATGTCTCCGTCTTTCTTAGCCAGAGCAAACGCACAGACCGTGCCTACGTTGATAATGATTTGATTTCTGAAGTCCTCCGGTAAATGTTGAAGCGTCTTGCAGCAGCCCACAAAGCCAATCTTGAATTTGTCGGTTTCCTGCGTGAGAGCCTCGATTGTCTCTTTCTCAATGAAGTTATTCATTTCATCAAGATACAGTGCGCATGGCTGTTGTTTGTCATGATCGTGAATTGACAGTCCCAGAGCTGCTTGCTTCAGTCCGGTGACCAGGAGTGAGCCCAGAAGGTTGGCATTCTGGTCTAACTGACCTTGTGGAATTCTGACAAGCAACACTTGCTTGTTAATAATGAGATCCTTCAGTCTCAGGTCTCCGACAGGTTTCGTCAGAATCGGACGAATGCGTGGGTCGCTGAGCATAGGTGTAACGCGGTTGAGTATTGGTTCGACCCAGTTGATCCACTGGTCCGTTCTAGCCAGGCGTTTGTACTGACCCCAGGTTTCTATTAGGGTCGTATATTCAGTGCGCTCTTTCTTTTTCTTCTCGATGCCTTCCAAAAGGATGTCTCTAAAATCATTGTCTTGCAGAAGCGTCGGCAGATCGATCAGCGTCTTGTTGTTTGCCATAAGCAAGATCGCCGCATTTCGCAAAATGTTTGCGGTTTGCTGATTCCATTGACTTTGAGAGCCCGGTGGCTCTGTGTAAATCGCCTTGAAACCGTGAACTATGGCCGATGCAGCGTCAATGAAGTTGACATCTTCCAATGGTTCCAGAGGGTTGTAAGACATTGAGCCGCCCCTGTATGTGGGATCAACGATAATGACCCGTTTTGCGTACTCTTTTCCTTTAGCGTTAGCTGCGGTCCAGTTCATCACCAAATCGATGAGCTCGCCGTCGGAATCTATAACAACGACTGCTCGGTCGGCGGATTCGATGTCATGGCAAATCATGTTTGCAAGCAATCTTGTCTTGCCTTTGTCAGAACCGCCCATTACTATCATGTGCGGATTATTAGTTCTGGATTCAGGTGGCATTGCCAGCATGCGAGGTTCCCATGGCTTCCAGAATCGCCACTCTGTTCGAGTTCCGAGAGGCATCGCGCCCCTTTTAAAGTTCTTCGCCCATTCGTTCATCATCTTATTGTGCTGAGATTTGTACTGAGAAGGGATGTACTCCTGCTTCTTCATGATGTTCAATTTGCCGGAAGGACCGAAGATGAAGAGCGCTCCTAGTGCCAGCAATACGCCGACGCCGATCAAGCAGAAGGCAATCTTGAGAAAGAAGGCGGACATGTCGCCGCGATTGTGCGTGTCACTTGGCTGTAGCATTTGCAATGGATTACCGCCGCCTCCCAGAGGTGCGGTCGCCACTGACGGCATTTGTGGTTGGGTTTGTCCACTATTTGCCAGAACTGCTCCGGAAACAGTCTGAATTGCTCTCCAGTTGCCGTTAACCTGGGCGATTGTCGCTCTCCAGAATTTGCCCATCTTGGTTTCGTAGTTGAGTTGTCCCTGCATATATGGGCGTCCCAACTCGGTGACACCGACCATACCCTTATATTCGATTCCTTTTCCGAAGGGTTTTCCGTCCCGCAAGTAGAACTTTCTAAAGATGATGCCGTTAGGCGCTACAAGATTGCCCTGCAATATCCAGGGTCCGCCAATGTCCTCGCCCCGTCCGTAAATCTGCGTGCCTTGCTGACCAAGCTGCATCTTGAACGAGTTGCCGTTCTTTTCCATTGGTGTCTTGTAGAAGACGTTATAGATGCCGGAAATGTCTACTGCTTTCTGCCCACCCAGACCTGCCAGCAGTCCGCTCTGAGCATTGCCGTTTTTCGGCATAGAGCCTGCCAGGTAAGTGCAGAATGTGCAGAACGTATTGAAGACTACGACAGTCATGAAGGCGCATATGGTGCCTAAAATAATCGCTGACTTGTTCGTCACGGTCATGCCGCCGACGCTGATCTCGCGCTCTAGGAAGGGCAGATTTTCGTCGTCGTCCGTATCTTCAGTGTCTTCGTCTCTGTTTTTGCCCTTCTTCGACTTCTCTTTTATAACTTCCTTCTTTTTAGCCCCAGGTCTCTTGATAGTGGACGAACCACCTGAGAACGACTTTCTCGGCGGTGGGGCTTCTTTTTCTGAATCCTCGTCATCGCTGTCGGAGTCGACTTCTTTTTTTTGTTTGGAGCCAAAGAAATCGTCGTCCTTGCTTTCGGATTTGTCAGCTTTGTCTGCTCTTTCATCTTTTTCGGCAGATTTGCTCGCATCTTTGCTCGGTGCAAAACCACGTGGTCTTGCTATTCTCGGACGCCCTTCTTCTGCGTCGCCAATCTTTGATGTTTCGTCTTTCCGTCCGCGATTTTTGCTTTCATCAGGGAATGCATCATCGTCTTCTGATTTTGCTTTTCTACCGGAATCGAAGTTGAAAGCATCCATGGTTGCTTGCGCCGACTCTTTGATGTCATCCAGCGCGCCATCGTCGCGTTTGGGTCTGCCTATCGGTGCGGCGCTGAAAAAGTCGTCAGCCTGGCCGCCTGCAAATGAATTAGAAGTTTGCGGTTTTGATGCAGCTGGCGCGAACGGGTCAAATGGAGCCTCTTCGGCCAGTGCGGCTGTAGAATCTGAAGAGCCGAAAGGATCACCAGTTCCAGCGGAAGCAGCCGGGAATGAACCGGATATGGTGGCATCAGAGCGCGGTGCCGGTGTGCCAGTGTCGAAGAAATCACCACCTGCGGTAGCGGCACTCTTATTGTGTATGGCGTTGGTGACAGCAGCGCCTGCTGCAGCCCCAGCTATAGCTGCAGCCGCTGCTATGGCTGCGGCCTGGCCGACTCCGACTCCGGGATCTTTTTGAGCTTGATCGACCTGCGCAGGATCCGGAGCAGCGGCGATTGGCTCGACCGCCGTTTCGAAGCCATTTGCGCCGATGCCGGCAATCTCATCACCGGATTTGGTATCGACAGGCATCGCTTGTACGGCAGTAACCGCTTCAAATCCACCGCTGGATGTTGCAGGAGCAATTGGGTATGCCTGGGAATTGTCGGCATTTGGTGCTGTTGCTTCTTCTACGATCACTGTTTTGTCTGCGGTTTGCGGTTGAGCAAAGAAGGCGTCAGATGGAGGTGAAGATGCGCTCTGGCTGTCAAAGGCGAACGGATCGATAGGACTGTTGTGCTGACCAGCCGGCATCATATGTGGTGAGGCTTCCGGTATGGCGGCGGGCTGCACAGCCGGAGCAAAGTTTGCCACATCGGCGCCCCCACCCATTTCCATAGGGTCGGCGGGCGCACCCATGAACATATTCTGTGCAGCTTGAGCACCAGCAGCAAACGGATCCAGGTTGGGAGCGAAAGGTGCCTGTGATGCTGGTGTGAGCCAGGGCGAAGTACCCTGCGCTGGGTCGTTTGGTAAAGCCGCAGCTGATGCTGCCGTATTTTGTGAAAGCGGGTCAGGAGCGGCTGATGGTGCCGAGTCAGGAACAGATGGGGGAGATGCAGTTTCAGCTTCACCCCAGGGATTATCAGCAAAGAGCGGTTCGTTGGTGGCTGCTTTGCGCCCGCTCATGAAACCAAGACTGAGAGCCGCTAGACCGGTTTGCGAGCTAGAGGGACTGATTGGATTGGCAGCTACGGTTCCACCATTTTCTCCATTATGTCCGTTGCCATGGTCGCCGTTGCCGTTGCCGTGACCATTGCCATAACCGTTTTCACCGTCGTGTCCGTTGCCGTAACCATTTCCGTAGCCGTTTCCATAACCGTTGCCTGATCTGAGTTTGTAGGTTCCGAGGCGGCGAGCGGTTACAACTCTTTCCAGAACCAGGGGATCAGGGTCTACGGCCACTGCAAGCGGTGCCGACGTGTTCGCCATAACGGGCAAGGCTGTTGCTGAAAATTTCGATGCAGGGGTACCGCAAGAGAGGCAGCTTTTGGCCTCGCCGCGCAACAACAGACCACAGGTTTGACAGATAAGGATTTCCAACTGGCACTGCTCCTTTTGGCAGATACCCCGCGCCTATCTCGATGATAGCGCTAATTAAGACAGATATTGGCGTTCGCCGCTTGATTGGCTATTTGCAATAGTAAGTGGCAGCTTAAAGACCTGATTTGGTCGTGATCTTATGTCTATAACTCTTCCTTGTCAAGCGCCAAATTTCTTGGCCAGCTGAGCAGTTTGGGATATATACTGGAAGTGGTAGGTGAACGAATTTCCAGGGGAGCCGGCCGGTTATCCGCCATTTAACAAATCGTCGGATTCTGATTATCCGACGCTTGAAGCAAACTGCGTCTGGGGCTTAATTTACGGTTCCGATGACAGCATTGAGTATTGTTAGTAAGGTGAGGGTACATTACTTAGTAAGCTAAGTATTTTGGCAACTTAGCCCTGGCTCGTTGAAGAGGCGTGAACCTGCCATACACGCCCAGAGTGCATGGATAATTAAGCTAGAGAAGTGGCGCAAAGCAGGACCACTTCTTGCTAGAAAGGAAACCAGATGAGTCCTGAGGACAAGGCAAGCGCAGTAGGTCCGTATGACAGTACGGCCTCGGGCAAGGCGAACGAAGAAGGTTCGTCGCTCTCCGCACGTCGTGCGAGGTTGCGAGGTTCTCTTTCCAAATCAGCATCACCGCCCGATCCTTACGCTGTAACGGCTTTAGACCCGCCCGCTGCTTCTGCGTCCGGTTCGGCTGCTTCAGAGCCAGGTGGTCAAGGTTCTCCGTCAAGCAACGGTCAGACCCCTGCGGTCGCCAATGGCGACGGACATCCTTCAGGCAAGGACGAAACTTTTGTCCAGTCTGCTTCCGCCGTATCGCCTCCGGCACCGAGTATGCCTGCAGCGTCACCGCCGTCCTCTCCTCTTTCCACTCTCGATTCTCTTGTTCCGAAAGCCGGCAAAGGTGCCAAGTCCTCCGGCGGTTCCGGTTTTCTGGGCGGGAAGGACTCCTCCCCCAATTATTCATACGGTTTAGAAGATTTACCGAGCGCACCTTCTGCCACCGCCACTTCGGAGTTGATTCCTGTAAGCATGCCTCAAGACCAAATAACTGGCTCCGATCCGACCGCTGCAGTTGCATCATCAATAGCTGCTTCTCTGGCGGCAAACATTCCTTCTTTGACTCCGGCTTCAGAAGCTTCTCAAGAATCTTCTCCCGAGCCTAGCAATGGCGTGGTCGGCCAGAGAAAGGATGCTTCGAAAACAGAAGAATCTCCCCCTGCTCTCACCGCCACGGAGCCAGCCGCAGAACCTGAAGCGCCCAAAGAATCAATGACCTCGAAGAAAGACTCCCGGGCAGAAGAGAAATCCGCCAAGCCGGAAGATAAGCCTGCTGTTGCATCTGCTGCTCAGAGCGATGCCATGCAGAATATTCTTCCTCTTTCCTCTGTAGGCTCGATTTCGTCAGCATCATTGGCGCCCGTATCGGAGCTTGCCAATGAGATTCTCACAAACATAGATCAGGGTTTGACAGCCTGTGCCATGAATTTATCGATGATTCAGAAATTGGCCGGCGAACAGACCGAAACCATGCGGTCTTTGTCGGAAACGATGCAGAATCAGACTTTTGCTGAAATCAACTTGACTTTGAACAGTCTCATGGATTCTTTATCTGCAGCTCTCGAACCAATGAAAGCTGTGGGAGAACTGGTACCGGCAATCGACCAATTGGTGCAAAGCCTTGAGACAAAGGGCGACGCGGGAGCCGACAATGAGAAGATGAGCCCCGAGCAGCTCGTCATGAGCCTCGCCGATCAATTGTCTGCCGGCTTGATTGATCCCTGGACTTTTAAAGCGGCTTACATGGCGGTTTATCCTGCTGACCATCCAGCCGATCTTCTGCACCGCCTGGTAGATTTGCTCGGCAGCCAGCGGCTTTCAGGTGATCTCTTCCGTGCTGCTTACGATGCTGTCCAAGGTGCAGAAGCGCCTCCGCGCGCGCGTGGAGAATCGGGGTCCGGTAATGATCGTCCCGTTCAGGACGAAGCTGTAATGGCCGAGTTGGAAAAAATGCGCCAGTCTCAAGACGACCTGGTCAGTCGCTTTGAACAACGCGAACGCGAAATGGAGCATATCCTCAATTCTAAGGACCAGGAATTAGAAGAGCAGAAAAAACTTCTCGGTTCTCGCTGGGAAGAATTCAACGCTCGTTATGACGAATTGTCCGAGACACTTAGTAAGCGCGATGAATTGCTTGATGCCAAAGAGCAAGAACTCGCGCGCAAGGAAAGCGAAAACGCTCAACTCAAGGCTCAACTGGAAGAGTTGCGCGATTCCACCAAAGAGATGGTCGCGGATTTCCAGAAACAGATGACAGAGACCAAAGCAAAAGCAGAGGAAGCTCACGCACAAGCTCAGCAGGCTCAAGCTCAAGCGTCGGCCCAGCAACCTCGCACCAACAGTTTCTTCGACGTTGCTCCTGCTCAAGCGGCTGCACCAGCCAATCTATTCGATGCGGCGCCTCCAAAACCACTAGACTTGCAGTCCCCGCAGCCTGCTGAACCTCAACCCGTAGCCAGCAGCGCCCCAGCCGCACAACCGGCTGCTCCCGCGCCTGCACCGGCACCTGCTCAGCCTCCGGCACCGCCCCCACCGCCGCCGCCACCACCACCTCCACCTCCGCCTGCAATCGAACCAGAGCAAGCGATTCCGCGTGCTCCTGCCACCACACCCTTCGTGGGCGGTCCTGGCAGTTATGGCAGCGGTGTGCGAGCTCAAGTTTTTGAAGTAATCGTTCGTCAGGCTCTGGCCGGCGCTCCCTGGCGTGAGATTTGCGCCGGACCCATGCAAGTCAATAACATCACCCCTGATGAAGTTGAAGCCGAAGTAAAACGTCGTCAGGCATTGCTCAAGAAATAACAAACAGAAAGATCGGTAGGCACGCTTGCGAAATCTGCAGTTAGACCTGCTAAGAGCACTGGCGATAATGCTTGTTCTCGGTCGTCATATGAGTCAAACACCTGCGAATATGCCGCACTTTCTCAAAGTGCCTTTTGAGGCTTACAGATACATAGGATGGATGGGTGTCGATCTCTTCTTTGTCTTGAGCGGATTTCTTATCTCTGGACTGATAATCAAAGAATTCGAGAAGCACGGCAGCTTCAACGCCGTGCATTTTTTGATTCGCCGCGGATTCAAGATCTATCCTTCTTACTATTTGTTTTTGATTTTGTCTCTGCCGGCGATTATCTGGATACCCAATCAAGTTACTCTGCAGAAATTTATAAATGAGGCGTTCTTCGTCTCTAATTACTTTGAGAATATCTGGGGCCAAACCTGGTCTTTGTGTATTGAAGAGCACTTCTACATCCTGTTTGCGCTTGGCTTTTTCATATTGAGCAAGAAAAAATATCCGATCAAGTATTTGATGTGGGCTTGTATAGTCACGCTCATTTTTCCGCTTTGCGGTCGAATTTACATAAGCAGCATACTGCCTTTTTATCAGAAGCCTTTTCAGACCGCCACGATGTTTCGCATAGATGCTCTTGCTTTCGGCGTTCTTATCTCCTGTCTCTTTCAGCTATATGGCGATCAGCTGAAAGAGAAGATTCGCAGATTTGCGCCGCTTGTCACCATATTTGGTGCGCTGCTCATTTTGCCTTGTGCTATCTGGGGGTATGAAAAACCGCTGCTCTACACGGCTGGGCTCACCGCTCTTTATATGGGCTGGGGACTTATTCTGGCTGTTTCTATGTGCTATGAATTTCGAACCAAGAACAAAATTGTCACCTGGGTCGCTCTTCTCGGGACGTTTTCCTATTCGATCTATCTCTGGCATAAGCCGTTCTCCGGGCTGTGTCAGCTTCCTTCCAGCTGGTGGCCCTTCCACCTTGATGAATGGGGCCGCCTGGCAGTTTTCTTCGTCGCCAGCCTTGTTGTGGGCATAGGTATGTCGAAATTGGTTGAGTACCCTACACTTAAATTGCGCGATAAGTGGTTTCCCTCTCGCTCAGCCTAGCGCAGCAACTTTTTGTATTTCTCTGATTGCAAAAAGAAAGGCGCATAGAATGCGCCTCCAATAATTGTTTTTGCCTCTATATAAGCGTCAAAAGCGTTATTTCGCTTTTTCTTTTTCGCTCGACGGAGGTGTCTGTGGTGCCGGAGCAGGCGGTGGATTTTTCGCGCGATGCGAGATGGAAGTTTCAATTGCTTTCCACTCGTAGACGATCTTCTCCATGTTGCCCATGAAGTGCAGCACGATATTTGCGGGCATGCTGCTGAACATTTCCGTCATCGTGTAGAACACAACGCCGAGAATTGTGAGTGTGCAGATGATTACAACGCTTCTTGTAAAACGCGCTTGTTCATCAATTTTCTTACTTAATTGAGCAATGCTAGTTTCGAACGAGCTGCCGTCACCCATATTTGCCTCACGATTCTAAAAATGTCCCAGTGACGGCCGAATTATATCCCCTTGATTTGTGGGATTTGTCTGAATTCCTCTTACAAAAGCGAATCACTTACGCTTTTTAGAGCTTTTAACACGTACTTTTCATCCTCTTCAAATACTGCTCTAAAGTCGATCATCACTTTTTCGTCCTGAATGATGCCGATAACAGGAGGATCATTTACGCGAATCAAATCGGAAATAGTTTTTGCCGCGGCTCTTTTGCCGTCCTTCGGCTCCACCAGCAGAGCAAAACTGGCAAGAGTTTTGCCGGGCACTGTGCCGCCGCCCATCGTCGCCAGGCTGGGCACGATACTCAGGTTCAGATTGGCAAGAGTGGCAGTGTGACTTTGAATGAACGATTCGATTCTTCTTTTGACGATTTTTTCGTCTGCAGAGGCGAGCTTGAGAGCCGGAATTTTATCGAATGGATCGCCGCAGAGATAGAGAGTGAGAACTTCCTCCACGAAAGCTATAGTCAGTTTGTCCGCTCTCAGTGCGCGATATATAGGATGCTTGCGCATTTTTTCTACAATCTCTTTTTTGCCTGCAATAATGCCGGCTTGCGGGCCGCCGAGAATTTTGTCGCCTGAAAATAAGCATGCATCCAGACCGGCGGCGATGCGATCCGGTACAGTCGGCTCGTCTTCGAGTCCCAGTGGTTCAAGAGAAACAAGAGCGCCGGAGCCGAGATCTTCGAGCACCGGTATGTTCGATTGCCTGCCGATTTCTACAAGCTCCTTTACTGATGCCTCTTCTGTAAATCCGGTAATGGCAAAATTCGAGCGATGGCATTTTAGAATCATGCCGGTTTTTTCAGTGATGGCATTTTTGTAGTCGGCGGCCCTGGTGCGATTCGTGGTTCCGACTTCTTTGAGAATGCCGCCTGCAGACTGGATTACATCCGGCAATCTGAAGCTTCCGCCGATTTCAATCAATTCGCCACGCGACACAATCACTTCTTTTCCTGCAGCCAGAGCCGCTACCGCCAGCATTACGGAGGATGCATTGTTGTTGACCACGATTGCTCTTTGACAGTTGAGAAGAAGTCGGCACAACTGGTCGAGCTTGGTGCCACGCTCACCGCGTTTGCCTGTTTCCAAATCGAGCTCGAGATTGGTGTAGCCGCCGGCAATACTTTCTATTCGCTTGCCGATTCCCAGTGGCAGAGGGGCTCTGCCAAGATTTGTATTGAGAATGACACCGGTCCCATTCACCACTTTTTTGATGCCGGGTGAGAGCAATTGATGGACGCGTCCGGCAATGTTATCTGCCAGCGTATCTGCATCTAAAGCCACTTCCGACTTAGCGCCAGCATCTAAATTTTTTTCTTTTGAATTCTTCTTATTATCAGATTCTGAATTCTTATCAGTCTGATCGGTCTTGCCTTTGAATAGTGATGCGCGCAATTCATTCAATTCTTGTCTGACGAGCTGAGCGAGCACGGGCTGGCTGATTTCGCCTGCCAGACTTTTTAATTTCTCGTGGTTGAGAAGTCTGTCAACCTGAGGAATTTCATTCCTTTTGTCTTTATTTTCCGGCGGGGTTGGGATTTTATCGGGCATTTTCACTTGCTGAACTGAATGTAAAAGGGCTTGTCAGATAGAGGAGAAACACACACAATTAGAATATGTAGTAACCTCGGCGGCTGACAACCAGGCGGGCTCGTTTCAGAAACCTCAAAACCTTAGAAGGGGTGGCATGTGGGAAAGACACTGAGAACCAAACAGCTGTATCAGGATAGAGACTGGCTCATACAGAAGTATGTTAAGGAGAAGCTTAGCACCGTTGAGATCGCTCGAATCTACCGCGATACGGAAAATAAATGGTGCGACCCCAACACGATTTCCCGCTGGCTCAAGAAGCACGATATTCCCATGCGCACTCTTGCTGAAGCTCAGCAAAACCGCCACGCCGTCGTAACGCCGCCTGCAAAAGGCCGTCGCGCTACCTAAGTCTGCGCCCTGGCTGGTCAATGACGGGTTATAGCGGTACGTTGCCGACTGAT
>CAZBOX010000094.1:0-19463 GCA_964493595.1 uncultured Candidatus Obscuribacterales bacterium
CTCATTGTCGGGTTTGCAGCGGGGTTTGCGACCTGTTATTTCTGCTTACCCAAAAACGCAGAACCAAAAGTTGAATCGACAAAATCAACTTCCCAAATCGAAAAATTCAATATTGCTCCTGGCTCTTTCTATAGAAAATACGGAAAAAATGCATTTTTCGACTTCCCCAGCAATGTGCCAAGTCTAGGATTTCTCTGTTTCAACTCTAAAGGACAATTCTATGCAAAAGGAAGCGTAAGAATTCCAGATAAGGCTCTCATCGGATTTGAAGCGGATCCGTTTGTGCTTGAACACCCGGAATTCTTCGATGGATTTAGACCCGAGGATCTGTCTTTGATAGATTTCGGCAATAACGCCAACGGTGACTCTAGAGCGATGAAAAAACTGGCTCGATTCAAAAACTTAAGAGCATTAAACTTGGCGCAGACATCGGTGAAAGGGACTGACATACAGTTTTTGCAACCGCTCGAATCACTTGTCTGTTTGATAGTCGGCTTCAACTTGCACTTGCATGCCAAAGACCTGCTCAATCTCAAAACTTTAGGCAATATAAAGATACTGGATCTGGCTAACACGTCAGGCACCAGGGAGATTCTGAAAGAACTGGCTAGCTTGCCTAGACTAACCCAACTGATTATCTCCTACTGCAAAATCAAGGACGCTGATCTACAAACACTGGCATCCAGCAAATCAATTAAGGTGCTAGGGCTCACCTGCAACAGCGACATTACCGATGAAGGCATTCTTCATTTGAAAAAAATGAAGCAGCTCGAATGGCTGATTTTGACTGAAACATCAGTCACTAAGAAATCATTAGACACTCTTCTGGCGATGAAAAGTTTGAAGAGGTTGGAGATGCTGGCAACAAAATGTTCAGACGAAGATGTAAAGCAAATAGAGAAAGCTCTTAAGAAAGCAAAACCGGGTTTTGTTTTCGACAAACAAGAAATCAATCCACGGGACACAAAGAGTGTTGCACCTGAATTTCCGTGGATGGGTCCTGGACTCTATGCCTACCTGGATCAAAGAAAAGTCAATCATGACTTTCAAAACAGTCTCCACATCGAAGAACCTGGTAAATAAAGCCAAACGATTCAAGCCAACTTCTACTGGATAGGATCTCGCTTTTCCAATTTCAGACAACAGTAGAGAGCGATGGCGTAGAAGATAAACCCGCACCAGTAGCTCACTGAAATTCCTAGGAACATTGAGATTACTACAGAGAGAACGGAACCGAGAACTGATGCTGCTCCGTTAATCCCCCAGAGCCAGGGAGTCAAAACCTGACTGTGTTTGAATCCCAATCGCATGCCGGCCGGAAATCCTAAACCAAGAACAAAACCAACCGGGAAAAGACTGGCAATACTGGCTGCAATTCTGACAGGCGTCGACTCCGGTGCCAGAGCATGCACCAGGGCCGGCGTAGCCAAGCCAAAAATCGCTGTTACCACAAGCACTGATAAGAGCAAGAAATGCAATTTGTTCTTCGACAGATCGCATAGTTTTCCGAAAGAAACACTTCCTAAGCCGGTTGCCAGAAAGAGAGTAAAGAGCACGACAGCCAGAGCATAGATGGGATGACCAAGCGTGATTGAAAAGCGTTGCACTTGAGATAGCTCAATCAACATAAATCCAATACCGATGGAGAAGAAGTAGACAAATAGCGGCAAAGAGCCCTTTAGCTGAGACTTGTCTTTGGTTCTTAGAATCGGCAGGCGGAAGCAATAGAAAGTGAAGAACGTCACTGTTACGAGCACCAGCAGCAGTGCCACGGCCGAATTAATATTGTTGGCCGTTCTTCCGCCGGCATAGATAGTTTTGTTGAAGACTTGGGTCGGATTGAGAGTCTGAAAGAAGAATGGACAGTCGTCTGTCGAAGGCTTCAAATTATAAGGAACTGACTTTTCAATCTCGTCTGTCTTGCCTTCGGCGGCAAGGGCCAGGTTAGGATCGATGGCAAACTTGGGAGTCAAAGCCACTTCGAATCCGAGTTCTTTGCAGCGTTTTTCGACAAGAGCCAGTTGTTCATCAGTAAAAGGACTGCGGCTGACTAGAATCGTACCCAGTCCGTCTTCGGCGTGCAGCGAATCGCCCAACTCAGAATTCATCAATCGGACAAGCACTATATGGGCACGAGGATTCTCGATGCCGACGCCCTTGAGTGCAGCATTGCCAACACCGACTAATCGATAGATCTCGGACGGAACATAGTGGCTGTACCAACGAGTCATTGTTAGAATGCCATGATCGCTCAAGTGATTTATAAATGTTTCCCAGGCATCGACCGTATAGAGAGAACTCTCCGTCAACGCATAGGCACCACTTGAGCTCGCTGCCCAAGTATCGACGAGCGTTGCTTGAATAGAGTCATACTTCTCTTTCGAGCGCGTTATATAGCTGCGGGCTTCATCGCAGACGAGCTTTACTCCGGGCATCTTGTCCAAATGCCCAATGTAATCTCCATAGCGACCGGTGATAGTGGCTACCGTATTATTATTGATCTCCACGCCGGTCACTGACTTCTGTCCAAGGGCAAGCGCAGCCAATATGTCTTTTCCACCGCCAACACCTATCACGAGCGCATTTCCGCCGCGAATTAGCTCGTAGGCAAAATTCGAGATGTCATATTTGAAAAACTCGAATTCTTTTAGGTCGCCGTTGAACCTGTAAAGAATTGCGGCGGCGCAACCGTCCATGTCCAGCCAGAGCTGGCGAATTTTAACATCAGGCAGAAGTTTGCTGTATCCAAATTCCAGGGGCCTTCTATAGGCATCCGGCTCGCCAAAGACGCGAATGCGAGAAAATGTATTCCATTTCTCGAAATGAACAAGTTTTTCCTTCTCTCCTTTCGACCACGACAAGCTGATGACTGGTTTGTCCTGATTAGCCAGATAGGCGTTGTATCCAACGTATCCAGCCGTAGAAAGAGCAACGGCAGCCGCGATCAGGCGAAGATTTTTATTTTCAGCATTGAAGGAAAAGCATAGCGCCGAAAGCGCTGCGACGAAACCAATCAGATAAACGGCCGTGATCCCGTCGATGACATTCAAGCTGGCAACAAGAAAAACGCATCCTACAGCCGCACCAATAAAATCAGCAGCGTAAAGTTTGTGAGTCTGCTCAGGATATCTCGTCAATACCAATGAAATGCAGATGCTGCTGAGCGTGAAAGCTATGAGCAGGAAAGGAACCGCGATAAAAAGAGAAGCAACGATGACGATGGATGGATCCATCGGTATGAACGCCGGAACGGAAATATGAATGACAATGGCCAGAATGCAGCTTATTGCAAAGGCCAGAATCGATTGGGCTTGGTATTTGCTGGTATTTTCTGGAGTGAACCGCTGAGGCGCGAGATAGACGATAATTGCGCCCATCGTTGTGCCAAACATGGCCATCGAAATCGCCAGAAAAGCGAAGTGATACCACGTTGTCACACTGAAGATTCGCGTCAACAGCAACTCGTACATCAAAGTGGCGAGTGACGCGAGAAAAATGCCGCTATAGACGTACTTATTTGCTTTCATAGAAACCAGAATAGGGGAATTGGCGGCCGGTATGTTTTAAAGC
The DNA here is from genome assembly GCA_964493595.1 of uncultured Candidatus Obscuribacterales bacterium. GTDB lineage: Bacteria > Cyanobacteriota > Vampirovibrionia > Obscuribacterales > Obscuribacteraceae > QKMZ01. The sequence continues at coordinate 3,571 of CAZBOX010000094.1, forward strand.
GGCCTGGTTGCCAAGCCTGATGGACAACAGGGGACTAATCCTCTAAATAATAGCAGTGACGGGCAAGCCAAGCATCAAAACCATTCGACGTCAGGCTAATAAAATGCGGAAGGATAGCAATGATAAGTAAACCAATGCGAAACCGACTTTGCTTCGGCTATGTGTCGCTTGTCACTTGCATCGCCATCGGCTTCATCTACCGCATCGTTCTCAAGCTCTCTCTCAATATTCATTTTTTTCGATCCAACGGCGCCAATTCCTTTTCATTCATAGACTTTGTCGCCTTCTACTCGGCTGGAAAAATTGTTCTATCGGATGCGCGAGCAAACATCTATCAGTTCGCAACTCAGCTAGCCGCGTACAACAAAACGCTTACTGAAAGCCTGGGAGCGAAGATAAGCGTCGATCACATTCCACTGGGACAATCAGTGCCGTGGTTCTTTGCCATGCTGGCTCCGTTTTCCCTCATGCCCATTCTCGTGTCATATATTGCCTGGTGTGCCGCAGGGCTGAGCCTGAGCGGTTTTTGGCTCTGGAAAATTCTCAGGCAAAACGGATACACAAAACTCTTCAGTGCTCTTTTCCTGCTCGGTGTGGCGGGCAGCTATCCATATGAACATTTGATGGATGATGGACAGAATAGCGCCTTCATTCTAGCTGCGCTGGCATTCATGCTCTACAACTGGCTGAGAGGAAAGGACGCAGCCAGTGGCGTCGGTTTGGCTCTAATGTCGATAAAACCGCAATACGCTGTTTTCCTCGTCATACCTGTAATTGCCATGCGCCGCTGGCGGATTCTTGCGTCAGCAGCAGCAACCGGAACGGTTTTGGTAATCATGTCTGCGCTAATATTCGGCGTAAAAACTCTGGCTGACTATCCAGCGCTCTTGCACCAGACGGAAAAAACAGATCCGGCTGTTTTTCCGACCTGGATGGTATCGATTCGAGGGCCGCTCAGCCTATTGATGAACCTCGATCTGGCTTTGAATATTTCTACAATTACGTTTGCCGTTGCCTTCCTGGCGATGCTTGGCTTCTGGCTCAGGTACGTAGTGAAAGCCTCCCAGAACAAAATCCGCATCGCCACAGCAATTACTCTTCTTGTTTGCATGTTGACGAGCCCGCATACGCATATCTACGACCTGGTAATTTTCGCTGCTGCAGTGGCGATAGTTCCGATGAGGAGCTTTTTTGAAACGCAAGATCTGCCCACCCCAGCGGTACTCTGGAGCCGGTTAATGGTTCTCTATCCACTGCTCAGCTTCTGCATCTACTTGCTTACTGAGATTCCAGCCTTTATGCCCACCGGGCACGAGATATTGGGCGTCGGATTCTTCATACTTAATTGTGTGCTCTTAGCGATTCTCATCAGCTATTACAGAGCCGCGGATCGGCTGCCGGCATCTGCTTTGTATGTGGCAGCTGGCACAGCCGATAAGACAGCCGATGGACAAAGCTAAATCAGCTAGGTGGTTTCATCCTGGCACAACTGCAATGGTTCTCTTGGATCAAAATCCGTCCGCCACAATGATGTCTCAAAGGATGCTTTTGCTTGTTCTTTGAATTTTGCATAAACGCTGGTAGGAGCAACATAGAGCAAATTGTAGATAATGCGTCCGTCGCCCATGGCATCAACAAGAATTTGATAAGAAGTTTGTTTCGTAGACAACCATTCTTGTTCAATTTTGGCAGCGCGCCTGCCATTAAAATCTTCGGTCGTAAAAGATCGGCAATTTACCGACGAGTGAGAAATCAATTGACGCCCGGCCAAAACAATGGCTCTGCGCAGCTCCTTTCCATCGCCCCGCAATTGAAGAGTCCGGTCGTAGATTTCACTTCTTCGCAATCGTCCGAGGCTTTCGTCCCCACAATCTCCTGAGAAATAAACGCCCATAAAGACGTCAGCAAGCTCTTCATGCGGCAGAAGGAAAGATGTTTCCGTACCCCAAACGCTATTCATCCTCCTCGAGTCGTTGACGATAAAAACCCGACGCCAGGCGCCGAAAACATGCATTCTTTCAAGAGCACCGCTGGTTCTAAAAAGCACGCGTTGCCTCCGTTTTGTCAACAGTATTGAGCATTTGCGGCTCATCAATCTGATTTATCGCCACTTGATTGTAAATGTCCGGCAAAAAATCGGGCTCTATTCGCGGAGCGCGAGCTGGCACCAGTACTGGTGTTCTTTCGTTCAAGAATTCATGCAGAACTTTTCTCTCACCTTTATGCAAGATATGCAGCTCGTGACCGAATTCAGTTGAAACAAAAGAAACTTCTCCAGCATTGAAATGAGTCGTCGCATATTCTTCATCAGGATGAGAAAGCCGAAGTACGCCGGAGTTCTCAACTACAGATATAGAAGTTGCATGACGCTGCCAATAGACATTTGCCAGAACAGTTTGAGCGATTTTGCCGGCAAAATTTCTCAAAGGACGATCAGTTGTCCCGACAAGATCACTGTAATCAGCGGACACATGGCGCGCACGTAATTCCATAATGTCTAGATCATCAACAAAAGCGCCAAAATCGCTTGGTTTTATTATTGTGCCGTCCGTCGTCTCCAGACGGTCTTCGTGGACAGATTCAGCCAAAAGCCAGACAAATGTTGCAGGCTTGTTGTCACACAGAAGATTACAGGCAATAGCCATTGTACTGGTATCATTTCCGATACCGGGCTTAACATTATTTGGAAATGCACATTCGCACAAGACCTGCTCTGAAAGCCAGAGTCGGTCGCTATGACTGATCGTCTTCGGGCTGCCATTCGTAGCCGCCTGATCCTGATCTTCAATGAAAAGTTTCGTGAATTCATTCCAGAATGAGAGCCTTGCTGGTAGGTAGGCGATACGCTTTTGCAAAATATCCATCATTTGCATAAAACGCTTTTCTCTGCCTTCATCGAATCTTTCGCGAGCATAATCCTGTATTCTCAGACAAAGAAGATTGCAGCGAATAGACTCACTGAGCAACGCGGCAGAAAAAGGAGTGGAGCCAGGTACAGTGTTATCGACAAACAGTGAGTGATCAAAATCACTGCCCATAATGGCTTTTATCATGCTCAGTCGAGAGCTCTTAGCAGGCTGAGGCAGTCGAGAAGATTTGGCCGCGGGAGCTGTTCCCTTCTCATTAATCGCAAGACTAGAGGCAAGCATAGCAATTGCTTCCCTCATCGGAACGGCCGCTGTCAAATTCGAATATTCGGACTTTTGGAAAGGCTGATTGATCTCGCGGCACAAGGCATAGTTGAACGCCATTTCCTCCAGCAATTCTTGCTCTTCATCAGGTAATTCGCTTAATGCGATTTTCTGAGATCTGCAGAATTCCCTTAGCGCCGAACAGACGTTCAATTCACTCCTGCTGGAAAGTTCAGACTCGAATATTTCTTGCACTTGGGCACGCTCACGTCCAACGGTTGCAAGGAAAAGATCGTGAGGTAGGGAGGACTGATAAGACTCTTTGTAAACATTAGTGGTCTTTCTGATTTCGGCATCAGTCATCTGCGACAGTTTCAGCAAGATCCGCCCTCGGTCTTCTGCAAATCCGACGATTGCGGATCTTATGCGCTCGATATCGGACGGCTCCACCTTAGCTGAAGACAGTACACTTCGAGCAAATTGCAGTTGCTCGTTGTTTGAAAAGACTCTTTTTTGAAGAAAGGCGTTGCCGCCTTTCTCGGGTTCGGCTGTTAGTATAATTCTCTCTTCGGCAGACAATCTAAAGAGATCGCTCAGTGACAAAACACAGCTGTCAGAAAGCAATAAGCGCAAGTCTACGGGAATAGCACCGGACTCAAAGATCCTTCTTGAATATTCGTCCGCAGGAACCACTTTCGCAACGCCGACCTCTGGATTCAGACGTTTCATCGCTTCAACAAAGTCTTTTATCATCAGGTCGAGACTAGAGCGCAAGGCTCGGGTTTCTCCATCCTGAGGAGAGCGTAAGCGCGCCATCACTCCCTTTCTTGCAAGAATAAGTTCGAATTTCTTCAATTGCTCTGAAACTGGTAGACGGGAAAATTTAGCAATGAGCGCATTGCTAATCTCGTCAGCTTCCAGCTTTCCTGTCTGCAAAGCAAGTTTGAGAACGCGTTCTGCGACCAACTTGTATTCACCATCAAGCTGAGCCTCCACAAGAGTGTCAAGATACTTGGGTTCGCCCTTATCCTTCAGATAGGAGGTCAGCTCGAGCTGGGACATTTGCATGATCATTTGCAACTTTTCCAGCTGATTTGTATTTTGTGTAGTCCAGACTAAGTTCCACCTTTCCGGATCGGATCCGAGCAACGAAATTTCGATCGGCACGCGACCTCGCTTTTGAGATTCTTCAAAAGTGAGATTGTCTTTTCCTTTTTCGCCTATCTTCGCACGCAGCATGCCCATGATTTCACGATGTTCTTGAGGGTTGAGAAATCTCCTCAACCGCTCGTCCAAATCGGCAAATCTTCCCGGGTTATCTCGCAGGCTGTTCCAGTCCTTTAGAGACAAAAGCTCGACCGCGCGTCTCATACCTCGCATGTCATTCGAGCGCACAAGTCCGAAATATTCATCTTTATGAAGTTCTCTTAGGGCAGCATAAATCTCTTCGCCATCGACTAACTTGTTCCTCAATAGATCATATTGCTTAGAATTGATGACGGGGTTCGTTGCAGCGCGCAAAGCAGCGTCCACTTCTTTATAAAAACTGACCGCCTGCTTTTCTTCAGCATCAAGGTTAGTTCTGTCCGCCAGTTTTTCACCCAGTAGATATCGATGGCGATCCTCGAGCGAAACTATATCGACAAATTTCTTGATCTCTTCTTTATTGGCCAGTCCAAACCAGCCGAAGGCAAAGCCATCTGCTGTGCCGAGCTGCGTAGTCAGGGACTCTTGACCATACTGTAAAACTTCTTGCAGGTGTTTTCCGTACATGGAAAAAACCTTTTTCGCTTCCTCGGCCTCCGCACTTTGTCTAAATCCCTGCCTTACCTCCGGCGTGCAATATCGGCAAGTGGATTTGAGAAGCTCGAAGCTATTATCTTTAATGGCTATAGCAGCCAATTGGCGAACTGATTCCTGAGAGGACTGCCAACCCGGGGTCAGAAGAATCCGAGCAGCCTGTCTGGTAGAGGATGAAATAGTAACGCTGTACAAAAGGTCACTGACAATTTGCTTGTACTCATCTATTGACTGCAGATCTTTGATTTGCTTTTCCGGCATCATCGCCAGAGCTCTTCTAATCTCGGTTTCGGTTTTATGAACTTCCTTCTTTCTTGATGCCGCCCGACTGAGAGCAGCGTTCAATCCGACTGCTTGATTTTGATGCTCCGTCACATCAGCTGATTTAGCCAACGCATATAATTTCGCGATATGCCCGCTCAGCTCGGCCGCCCACTCCCCTAGTGTCTGCCGTTTCTCATAGAAGGGCGCCGGCTCCTTGTGTTGCTGGGTCGGACCGCGCATTTTCTCTTTGAGATCTAGAATAAATTGCTTATCGGCATCAGAACCGACCGCATACTGATTGGACGTCGTAGTATCACCAGCAGTGCTCTTCCTTTTTTGAAGTTCCTGCAATCGTCCTTGCAAAAGAGAAATTGCCATACGCTTTACACGTCTGACGGCTGCATCCTGCTCTTTGCCCGGCTTTAATATCTTTCTGAAATTGTCCAGAAGAGCCAGGAATTGCTCAGCCGGACCGCCCTTCTTGCCGAGAGCCAGATCTTCTTCACGCAGAGCCCGGAGATCGGCAGTCTCCAGAAAGACCGCCTTTGTCTCGACTATATTCGCTTTTACTGCATCGGAATGAACTGGCTGCGATCTTTGCTCCTCGGGCGCCAAATCTTGCCCAGAGGAAGATTTCTGTTTCGGTTTGGTCTCCAATTCGACTATAGACTTGCCCAGCATCCCGATCGCCGCATTCTGCTGTTTTTTTGCGTATGCGTCCTTTTCGTCGCCCTCAGCCATTTGCTGCCAGAGGGCAATGTTGGCAAGCAAATCCTGGGCGAAGCGAGATTCAGTTCCGGAGCCCTGTGCAAGCTGTTTGAGCTCGTCCGTTGTGATTGTTTTGTCGGCTGGCATATCCGAAAGTTCTCAAAGCACACTTATATATGCCACCCGCAAGCCTTAAAGAATAGTCAAAAGGTGGGAGCAGGCATAGTCGAGCAGAAATTCATGCTTCTAGAAATACTCGTCAAGAACAGCAAGCGGCCGACGCCCCTGAAAACCATCATTTTCAAGATGCCAGTAGTCGATGTCCCTTTCGCCCAGACGCCAGCACAAGAAGTAGTCGACTGCCCCTTTCTTGGCAGGAAAATCAAGCAAACCGGAGCGGATGTCTCTCAGAATCACGCCGCAGTCGGTAATTTCAACCATCCAACGCTCAAAACACTCTAGATACTCACGTTTGGCGGATGTCAGCTTGTCAATGGAGGCTTCGTAACGTTGCCTGGCATCACGCAAAGCTGTGAGCTCCACTACATCTGCGGCGTTGGTCTTGACCGCTGTCAGCGCTTCTTCCGCTTCTTCGCATTCCTGGCTGGCGGCAGCAATCTTGATGCTTATCGAATCGAGTTCGTCGTTAGCTTGCGAAAGTTGTTCGCGCAACCGAGGAAGAAGCGCTTTTGCTTGAGAAAGGGAGAAAGTTGCGGAATTGGTCATGAATGTGGAATGAAGCGAAGTCGTCAAGCGCCGTCCGTGTGACGGCGAGCGGAAATCAAAATCGCATTGAAAAGATTCCAACAGCTAGTCTAACTTAATTAAATGGCCCTGACTGCCTATATGTAGGAGTGCGAAAATCTAGGCTCTCGCTCGGCGATTTTCGCCCGATCCTAATGCTGGAAATTCATTTCAACTCGTATGGCAAAACTCATAGATCTGACCAGGCCACTCGTCGCAATCGACAAAAACAAGTTTCCCGAGCAGCTTCAACCTCTTTTCCGGATCATTTCGCCGGAAGTGGATTTTGTTGGAAACGACCGTGGTGCGGACATTATGTGTGAATTATTCGCCTGCCCGAAAAGCGACCTTCCGAATTCCGAGGGATGGGCAGAAGAGATGGTAACTCTATCAAGTCATCTGGGCACGCACGTAGACGCACCACTTCATTACGGCAGCACGTGCGCTGGAGCAGCGGCCAAAAGTGTGGATCAGATTCCACTGGAGGAGCTCTATTGCGATGCGGTAGTCCTCGACATGACAGAAAAGAAGGGCACGGGAGAGGCTATCACTGTCGATGACATTAAGCGCGCCCTGGATGCGGTCCAGTATCAAATTAAGCCCGGTGACGCGGTGCTTATTCGGACAGACCATGACAAATTTCCTATTGCCGATCCAGTTCGATACAACTACCCGGGAATGATCCGTGAATCAGCCTTATACCTGGCGGAATGTGGTGCAAAAATTGGCGGTACGGACGCTCTTGGCTGGGATAGACCATTTCCCAAAATGGTCGAAGCTTATCAAAGGACAAAAGACAAATCGCATATATGGGATGCACACTTTGCATATCGAGATGTCGAGGTTTATGTGATCCAGCAGCTGGCTAATCTCGAGAAACTACCGCCGCACGGCTTCAAGGTAGCGTTTTTTCCAATTCTGCTGGTGGGAGCCAGCGCTGCCCCGGCAAGAGTGGTCGCGTTTGTGTAGACGCCCTGCCAGTCGATTTTAAAACTAAAGAAGGGACTCGCTTGCGGCTCATCCCCTCTTTTGATTTGTTTCGGCAACTAACCGTCGGTGATTGGTTAATCTTTCTCGGGACGCTACGAGTCCAACGGTCAGTAGATTCAGAATAGCGTCAAGAGATGTTGGTTCGCCCTAGGGTTAACCCTGAAGTCTTCTTACTGGAAACCTCAATGGGGCGGATAAAACATCCAAACAGATCAAGCCGGCGCCGAGCATCTGATAATACAAAGCACTATCTGCGATACCAGCCTGCTCATTTAAAATCGAGAACGAAAGTAAAATCGGCAGGCGCTGTTGAAAGCGGTGGTCTCGTCTTCCAGAGATACACTACAGCTCTTGCCGGCAGTTGTTTTATAGTCAGTTTGTCGATTTCGTCCATGGCCGGGCTCATGTTATTGCAACCGCCAGGATATTTTGAACTGTCGCCACTGTGAATATACTGCTTAATCTCTATCGGGAAATTCCCTCTAAACGAATTTTCGAGGTTGGTTGATTGTTGTGGCGATATGAAGAGAAAGCCATATCCGAAGTCCCGCGCATTATAAGCCACCAAGCCAAAACGATAGTTCGGCTCGGTAGTTTCGAGCTTTGAAGACACAGCCTTCAGTTTGCCATTAAATGCGGTGACATCATAAATCGCCTGAGCCATTTTTCTGCTGGGCCAGTATCTCAGTTCTTGCGGTGTCCAGGTGTATGGAAAGTCTTGGTTGTTCAGATCTTCTTCGGTGATTTGCTCTTGGTTCCAAATCTTGGCAGTCCATGGATTGGCCGCAACCAAAAGATAGGGATTGAGAATGAAGCGGGACTCTTCAGATGGACCTTCGATACTGCGCTGGCCTTCACCCCAGATGTACTGACCAGCCATTCCCCACCACGGCTTTCCATCGACAATTTCATCGAAAACGGCAGACGTCGGAGTATAAGGCGCATTGACAAGAGACGGTACTGCCATAACGGCGTTTGTTCTGTGCTTCAGCACTTCTTCGCGAGACAAGTAATTGAAATGTTGGGTTCGATTTAGAGTCAAAGCCGATCCATCCGGCATGCTTGCCAGCGGGCCGACTTTAAGCGAGTTGGTACTGGCTTGTGCTTCCTGTTTAACAACAGTAAGAGAAATAAACATCGCCACTAGAAAACAGACGACTGAAAACAGGAGTGGCATGGATTTAGCAAAACAAAACACGCGCACTAAGCCGATCAAAATTTTGACTCTTTCACGAAGTGTTTAGCGAACCGCCAACTTATAGTGCAAGGAAATATAGCACTTAGCCTTCCCTTCCTTAGTGCGGATGGGGTTGGTGCTGATCACTGCATAATGCCCCTCTTTATGGAGGGCACTGACTGAAGAGTCCCTTCTTTCTATCTGCGTCCATTTATACATTCGAAAGACATTGTCATACCAGTCGAGTATTTGGCTCTGCGACTCTTCTGCCTCAAATGTAAGGTCGTACCTGGTTCCGCCTTTGGCAGCGGCTTCGACGTATCCCCTCACGAATTTCGACTTTCCGGAATAAGCAGGCAGATCAGGAAGATCGACTTTATCCTTGAGAACTTCAATCTGATGATTTTCTACGGGAGCAAGCGGATAGGATCTCTTGCTGTAAGAAGAAGGGGTGTTCTGCGAGCTACATTGATGGGGAGCAAATCCCATCAGAAGAGAAATTGCCAAAATTGGCAAGCTATAACGCGCAGCTTTGCATGTATGCAAGATTGAAATCATGTTGAACTCCTCCCAGAGGGAAGTCTATAAATAGAAAGATGCCCACCTAATTAGAATCCTACACGATTCAATAAGGTGAGCACCAATCTTACGTTTCGAAATGTCAGATGATTTGTTGATTCAACTGATATTTCCTAGCTGCCTCTAGTTGGGCTTGCAGAACTCGCCGCCACCAGTGGTCTCGTTACGGAACGAGAGTTCACCGAGGAAGTTGTGAGCACCGCAACTAGGTTTCCACTCCACGATGTCAGTCGATTCGAAACCACCGACTGGACGGCTTGTGTAGGGCTGTTCGTGGATATTCGTATCACCCTTGGAATTGCCTCCAACTCCGACTCTGGAATCGATCGAGTAGTCGACCAGGTCCTTGTCAGGTTTGGATGCGCAGGTGGGGTGTGTTCCTTCAGCTGGAGTGTTGAATGGATCCAGGGCGCCGGCGTGCGTTTTGGGCACTGTAGGCTGCATTGCCAGCTTGTTGCTACCTTGCGGCAGGAATATGAACATGGTGGCACCCGGAGGAAGATCTTGGCTCTTCAAGAGGGCTTCGACCTCAGCACGGTCAACGGTGGGCAGGATTTCCTTGCAACGCTGATGGATCATACCGATGACATCATTGCAGGAACCATCGAAGTGGCCGCCTTTCATGGTGTGCATCAACAGTTCGTACGGGCTGCCAACATTAGCGAATTGGACATCAACGGCAGGGGTATTCTTAGCTCCGCCGCCATCTCTCAGACGGTCGTACACTTTCATACCAGCTTTCTGGTCTCCAGGTACAGTGACGTTGCGAGCACAGCGAGAGCCACTGCGGAAAGCATCAATAACTCTGGCTTTGAGATACTCGATGCCATTGAATCCTTCTGCAGCATTTCCGCCGCCGCCGCCGCTGCCGATACCGCGACCAAAGTTGATTGACATATCTTCAACCAGACCGCCGCCGTTATCACTTCTTGCGCGACAGATGTCGTAGCCATTGTTGGAATCGAAGTTGTTTTCGTCGCACTTGCCACCGAGAGAAGTTACAGTCTTCATCTCAGCAACTGTCGCAAATTTGTCAGGTTGTGCTCCTCCTTGGTTAGAGCGGATGGGTCTGCAACTTGCAGTAGGATTGGCTGGACTGAAATCCGGTCCCATAGGATCGAGACGCTTGTCTTTGCCGTCATTGTCACGGTTAACATCTCCCACAGGCAACGAGGAGTTGTTGTATCTGACCCAGGCCATGATCTTGGACTGACCGTTAACGCCATTACCTTCTTCTGCGAAGATATTGCCGTTATTGGCGTAATATGTGGGACCCGAACCACCATTACCGGACCAGAATTCGTTGTTGAAAATACTGGAACCGCCGTTTACATCCTGTCCGGATACAGGAACTGCTCCGGGCAAGTTGGCTGCCGATACGTAGTTCAAGATTCTTACGTAGCCACGCGGAATGCAGGCTTCGTATTCAGCGTTCAAGGAGCCTACGACTGCGCATGCTACTGCACCACCGAAGTTGCCTTGACCTTTGTTCGTATTTTGAGACTGCGATTGAGTCTTCCAGGAGTTGGGGGGAGCGTATCCGATCGCTGTTGCACAATTGTCGAATTGACCAAGGTGCACCAAGTGGGCTCTGTCTTGAGGACCTACAGCAGCACCGAGAATTGCTTTATCAAGGTAATTGCTGAGGGTCATGTTCTTGTCATAGGCTCTGATGAAGTTATGTCCACTCGAGCTGGAGAAAGCGCCTTGCGGCCAAGAACCTTTCGACTTGATATTGGCAGAACTAACGGTGGTGGCATTATATAGATTGCTCACCGTCGGGTTGCCCATCATGTCTACAACTTGCTTGTTGATGTAGACGTTGGTCTTCTGCATGCCATCGCCGTCCTGGGTGATCATCCAAGCCGGTTGAATATTCATGCTCAATTTGACGTCCGAGGTCGGTCCCATCATTTTGACGTTCTGGGCTTTTGCCATGGTGTCAAAGTATCCGGGCAACATACCGCCGCCGTTCAATTGGGTTTGCAAGTTCTTGCCGAGAATTTCCAATTTGTCGATAACATCGCCGGCGAGTTTGCTTGATGCAGGTCCGATAGCTCTTGCGTTAAGAGCAACCAGGAGAGCTCTGCCAACTGCTCTGTTGTAAGCGAGCAAGTTGATTTGGCCGGAGTTGTTAGGAATACCAGTAGCGGTGTCAACACCGAGACCATCAAATTCGTCGTTAGCGGGAGCATTGACGGTTGGTTCCATCAAAGCACGCTTAGCAACGTTCATGGCGCCGGCGTCGGTAGCGTTAGCAACTTCTCTTCCACCGCCCATGATTTTGGACAGGAAGAAGAAGCCGATTCCCAGAATGGCGATGAACAGTACGATGACTGCCACCAACCCTAACGTAGCTCCTCGTCGTCTACGTAATTTCATTGCTTTGTTCTCCTCCGAAGAAGGACCGGCAGCATGCCGGTAAGGGTTTTGTAGTTGAATCAGTCGAAATTCGGATTTTTGGGGTTTTCGGCCGATCCGGGCAAAATAGTAAATTCCTATTCATTATTGTCCGTTAATGTTGCTAAGCTGTCAAGGTTTCGTGGCTTCACAAGGCTCACCGATTCAATGGCTGGTACTTTGAGGGAACAACCGGAGACCGGGAACTGGGCACAGCTACATTAGCGCTACCTAATATTTCTTACCCGAATCCCCGGAAAAGAACACAAAATAAGCGCTGTTTAATGAATTTTGCTTAGGTTTTAATCTTAAGGACAGATTTTTGCAGTTTTAAAGGCCGAGATTAACTCCGACCCGCAGTCCTATATATAGGTATACCCGGATTTCGATTAAACCCCTCTAATCAACCCATTCATTTCACACGTCAGAAGTTAGACCGTTAACGGTCTAACTTCTAAAAAGCTATGAAATTGAGTTTTTGTCGTTAGAACGAGCCTGGAGGGATGACGAAACCAGACATCCGGCCAGGAGCCAGAAGATGAAATGAACTTGGGGACGGTAGAAAACTGTATCGACCATGCCCATAGCTGCAATTCCGAAAAGGGCCGCGGCCATTCCGGCGCATAGCCACCTCTCCCAACCTATTGTTTTGCTGTAAAAAGCCAGGTGGGCTCGGCCGAGCAGTGAAACAAAGAAGGCGGCAAAAACAAGTAGAGCAAAAACGCCTGCCTCGACGGCAATTTCCAGTGGAACGCAATAGGTGCCCAGAGCATCGAATCGGCTATTCATGTAAAGACCATATGCAAGCCGGAAGGCTTTGTTGCCGGGACCAACGCCAAACCACCAATTATCTTTGAACATCTCGAGCGAAGATTGGTAGACATGCAAACGAAATGCATTAGATGAATGCTGCCAGCCAGCAAATATAGAGAGCACTCGCTGCTGCATGCTCGGGACAATGAATATGCAAGCTGCGGCAATTACAGGCAGGGCAACTGCCAAACCAATGATCAGCGGGCGAGCCTTGGGATACTTAGTCCAGCACCATCCTGATGAAATGACAAAAAGCACGGCCATTGCTGCAGCGATACCCATGAATCCGCCGCGGCTTCCGGTCAATACTGTGGCGGCGATGAGAATCAAGGCAGATGGTGCGCAAATCATTGCAAAAAGCCACTTTCTGCTTTCAATTGCTCCGACAAACATGGAGCTGGCAATTGCAACTAAAGGAATCAAGTAGCCGGCCAGTAAATTGGGATTGCCCAGCGTCGAATAAATTCTTGTCGCTTGCGATTCGACAGATGGATCTTCCCAGGTTGCAAGAGGAGCTACGCCAATCTTGTATTGGTATAGACCGTAAGAAGCAGCGACAAGTCCACCGGCTACTGCAGACAAAAGCAGAATCAATCGACGCTTTGGGCTATTGGCTACAGCGGAAAACAAAAAATAGGTAGACACGTAAACTATGAGCTTGGCCAGCCCACGAAGACTGTCATCAAAATAGCGAGAGGCACAAGCGGCTACTAAATTAATGCCTAGAAAGAGCAGAACAAGGGTGTCGCAAGACGAAACCTGCCGTTTTTCTTTGCCTCCCAGAATTCCCCCACCTATATATAGAACAAGGGCGAGGAGGAAAACATAAGCAAGCGTATCTTTTTCGGATGCGAACTTGGGCAGCCAGAGGCTGAAAATCGTGACGGCAGTTATTACAAAAGAGACTATCTGAAAGAGGCTGCCGACTTTTGCAAGAGAAGCACTATCCAGTTTTGCGATAGCCTGGTGGATTAGACGGTAAGGCAGGACCAACAAATTGGCCAAAAACGACTCTTCTAGAGCCTTTTTCAATTTTTTGTCGAGCGGCTCAAGAGAGAGCTGGCAAGATATCGTGTCTAGCAGATGAGTCATTATTTGGCTGGCTGTGCCACTCGTACGTCGACGACAACACCCTGTACTCGGTATTTTTTAGCTTCCAGTTCTATCTGATTGCCGACCTTAATTTTATTGCCGCGTATCACATAGCCATCATCAGTTTCTTCGGCCTTGTCTTTGACGGTAATTGTGAAATCATGCGCGATTGGATTGGCCGGATCGTCAAATGAGACAGCTTTCTTACCGTCAGGGGAAAGGAAAGCAACTTGCTTTGGTGTGTGCTCGACCTTCGTAATCGTCATCGGAGGCTTGACCGGCTGATTGCGAATGGTGATCGACGATGGTTCTCCAACCTTAAACAAGGCAAGATCTTTGGTTTTCAACCCAGTGATATATACATCTATCTCTACATCGGGAGTTCCGGTTATAACCTGATTGACTCCAGCATGTCCGGCTTTAGCCAGCCCAAAACCAAGCCCGGCGGCACAGAGTAAGGCTATAGCAGTAAAGTCGATGAAATTGGCGCGAGCGCGAGGCAAGAGTGCCACTGTATATACCTCTTTGAGATTCGGACAGACTTGTTTTGAGCAATTAAATCATACTGCGGGAAATACGAAGACCCTTGTCCAAAAGTGTCGTCAAACAGATAGACACAAACACGCGAACCACACAACTCGGAGTCGACCATGTCCCCTTTCGATAAAGTTACTAGTCAAGCTGATTTCGAGAACACTGCTGAGTTCGCCCAGGAGCACCAGGAACACAAAGGTTTGCAAGAAATATCGTTAGCCGATTTGCGTCCTGCACCTGCCGACACCACCAATGCCTTTTCGATTAGCCACCAAAACCCGGAGCTTCACTCAGTAATGCAAGCAACAGAAATCTTGAACGTCAGCCACAATGAATTGTCCGCCTGTGCAATCGATGCACAATTTCTCAAAGCTCAAGAAGAACTCGTCAGTCACTTTCAATTGAAGCTGAGCGGCTTGCCTGAAGAGATGCAAGCTAGCGTGCTGGAGTCTTTGAACCTGCAACCAAAATACGGTCACTTTCCGCTTTTCGCTCAAATCGTGAAGAGTTCGCTGGCTTAGCCTGTACCGTCCCCACAATTGGCAGCCGGACCTACTCAGGTATATTTAGCTGCTCGAGAGTCTCGAGCATCTCTCTTTGATTAGTCGTTGCCGTTCCGGACTTTCGAACCACGATACCGGCAGCAAGATTGCCCAAAGCAGTGGCTTCCACATAGCTGGCTCCAGAAACAAGCGCCAGAGCCATTGTTGCCACAACAGTATCTCCTGCACCGGTGACATCAAAGACATCGCTGCGATTGAACACAGGCATTTCAGCGTAAGGCTTGCCCTTCTCAAATAGCGCCATGCCCTCTGCACCGCGCGTGATCAGAACAGCCTCTGCTCCGGTCTTTTCGAGCATCTCTTTGCCGGCTTTCTCGACATTGGCTGCATCGATGCGATAGCCCAAGAAACCTTCGGTATCAGGTTGATTGGGTGTCAGCAAGCTGGCACCGTGAAAACGTTCAAAATCGCCCTGGGCATCTACGATCAACAAAATCCTCTCTCTTTGAGCAATCTGACGAAGAGATTGGATGACACCATTGGTGATGACACCAGCTTTGTAATCAGAAAGGATTACTGCCTTATATCCAACGACAGACTCCTCGATCTGCTGAATCAATATTTTCTCGATAATCGAGCTTATCGGATTATGCGAAATGCGATCAAGGCGCAACAATTGCTGCATCAAAGAGTGAGACTTCGAAAGTATTCTCGTCTTTACTGTCGTCGGTCTTGTTATGTCTTTGACGAGATTGTGCTGGATTCGATATCTGTCGAGCATATGCGACAGCTTTTCAGAATATTCATCTGCCCCGCAAACACCAACAGCCATGCACTGTCCGCCCAGAGCAACGACGTTGCTGGCGGTATTGGCTGCGCCACCTGGGATATGCACAGTATCGACGTGTTCCAGAATCAAAACCGGCGCCTCTCGAGAGATTCGCTCAGGCTTACCTTCGAGCAATTCATCGATGAGAAGATCACCGACCACAGCAACCTTGCCGCCGGAAAGGCCAATTATGCGATTGCGTAGCGCCGACTTCGTGACCGCATTTGGCACTGTAATCGGTAAAGCGGCAATGCTTATATCTGCTGGATGCATCCGTTCTAATTCCTTGAACAATTGTCGTGCCACCAAATTGTGAGGATCGATTTCCA
>CAZBOX010000095.1:0-19227 GCA_964493595.1 uncultured Candidatus Obscuribacterales bacterium
CTTTCTTTCTTTCTTTCTTTCTTTCTTTCTTTCTTTCTTTCTTTCTTTCTTTCTGGTTTTATTAGGCTTTATAGTAAAACTTCTTCTTAATTCGGTCGTTCGATCAAACAGTTACAGTTGCCAGCGGATGGCGTATTTCGACCATTGTTCCGCTGTCCATATCTGGAGCTGGCGATCTCCAGACCACGGCCGCTCCGATCAATCCTGCTCTCAGTCGCATATATCGCAAACCACGTGACTGCGCCACGCTCGGCGCTGCAATGCCGGTGCCGTCGTCCTTGATTCTGATGATCAGCTCCCGGTCCTCACTTTCAATAGACATGCAGACTCTCTTTGCTTTTGAGTGCTTGCAAGTATTGGTTATCGACTCTTGAATCAACCTGTACAGCAATTGCTGTTCCACCTGAGAAAGTCCTTCCAGAGTGCTTTTATCCGTTTTGTTTTCAAACTCGATTGCGTATCCGGCCCTCTGCGCGCCGCGCTCCAGGCATTCTTCGGCGGCTGAGGCCAGCCCGAACTGTTCCAGAACAACAGGAGACAGAGCATCCATTATGTTTCTTATTTCTGCCATTGAACTGTCTACGCCCGTGAGAATTTCTCCGGGCAACTGACTGTCACCGGTTTTACCGAATTTGTCGATTTTGGTTTTTAGAGCCTTTAAATCATTCAAAACTTGATCGTGCAGATCTGCAGCCAATAATCGACGTTCTGTCTCATCCTGCTTGACCAGCGCCAGGCGCGATTCGAGCAGCTCCTTTTCTCTCAGCTTCAGCTCTAGCAACTGCGCTTCGGTCTGAAGCGTTCTTCTTTCCTTATCCTTTAGCAAACAACCGGCCATCGTGCCGAAAAATGCCGAAAGAATAAGCATTGCCGGTCTCAGAGAGAGGGGCAGGAAAAAGGCGATTATCCCCGTTAAAACAAGCAAGAGCAGTGCAGCCAGCAGGAGAACTATCCAGCGTACCGGCCCTTTCAAAATATATCCGGAAATTGCCCCAGCCATCGCTGCAAGCGCAGATATGGCAAGCATGAATATTTCCGAGGCGTTGTCTGTGCCACTATGCTCTGTTACACCGCCAAAGAAAGAGAAAATCTTTTGAATAGACGTGGCAATTTCGAGCGAAATGGCCTTTTCATCTATTCCAAGCCCCCCGGTCAGAAGCCTTGCCAGAGCGGCAGCGAGAAGAGCCGCGCCCCCCATTTTGAGAAGCTGCTTCTTCCTTGAATTGCTCAATTGGGCGGGCGTTTTGTTCATTTCTAATCAGCCGTCAGACAATTTTAGCTTAACTAATCAATGGGAACTTGAACGTTTGCTGCCGGTCAGATCGTCTCGGAAAAGGAATTTCTGAGGTAAGTATGAAAGAAAGGGAAAAACGGAAATCGGAAGCAACATCGGCAAACGACTGCGATTACCTCCATCCTGAAGAATGCGATAGTGAGAAGAAGGATAATCTGGAGCAGACTGAGAAAGCCGTCCAAGAGAAGGTGGACGAGTTTTTAGACGATGAGAACGCCAGCAAAGAGAGCTGATAACACTGCGTGTTAAAAAGAGAAATTGGGCACATCTTCAACAAAGCGTCTCGAAGGATGTGCAGTGAAGTATTTCTTGCGTTCTGCGGCAGTGCAGCTTGCCCTCTGTCTGACCCTGACATTAGTGTCGTCGCCCGCGGCAAAGGCAGCGGCGGATGAGCAAACTTTTTTGAAGGACATACATGAGAGCATGGTTGCCGATAACTGGCAAGAATGCGACGCTGTTGCCGAGTTATTCTTGCGCAAACATAAAGCCCATGCCCTTGCCAATGCGGTCAAAGGGTACGCGCTGGTGCAGCAGGGGCAGGACAAAAAAGCGCTTCCTTACTTCGACACTGCCGTGAAGGGAGGCTGCGCCGGACTGCCTTCAACCATTGCCGAGTCGCATGCTAACAATATCTGGTCGCTGCGCGGGTATGCACTGATGCGCAGCGGCAAATTCCCCGAGGGGATAAAAGACCTGGAGAAGTCGCTCGAGATGAAGCCTCGCACTTGCCTCGATATTCTCAATCAGAGAATCGATTGCCTCAATATCGGGGCTGCGTATAAGCGAATGAACGACATGCAAAAGTCCGTCAGTTACATGAATGCAGGTGAACTGATGAAAAAACAGTATCATCATGTTTTTTATCCCGTTTTGAAATCACCTGCCGATGCTAAATATAATGCCGGCAAAATTTTGCCTGAATTGAAGAGCGATCCTGGTGCGACAATACCGGCTTGCAAGTATGCGGCTCATCAGATTTATTTGAAAAACTGGCCGGAAGCCTTGAAATATCTGGACAAAACCATCGCGGTGGAGCCTTATCTGATGCCCGCTCGCTTGCTTCGAGCCGAAGCATTGAAGCGGCTCAAGCGCAGTGCCGACGCGAAAAAGGATATCGATGCGATTTTGCAAACGCGTGATAAAGCAGGGCTGAATGTGTGGGCAGTGGATCAAAAAGAACTGAATGGAGTGCTGCGTTTATAGTGGAATTTTTTCGTAAAGCCGTAGCGCATCGAGTATTTCAGGCCCTGGTGCTGGCTCTCTTTTGCACTGGTTCTGAGCAGCTGTATGCAAGGCCTGAATCTCGCAATGTTGATTATCAGGCGTTTGAAAGGCAGATCCATGATGCTTTGAAGATCACTGCCTGGAGCAAATGTATCATTGCTTGCGATGCCTATTTGAAGAAACATCCCAATGACGCCGCCGCGCGCGCGATGAGAGGGTATGCCCTCCTGGAGAGCAACAACGACGCGAAGAGTATTGCGGATTTGACTGCTGCCATAAACGCCGGGCTGATCGAGGTTCCAATCAACCTTATTGAGGAGCACAATAATAGCCTTTGCTCCTTGCGTGGTTTTGCTCTCATGCGCGTAGGCCGGCTCAAAGAGGGCATTGCCGATATCGAAAAGTCGCTCAGCTTGCCGATTATTTCCGTATCTGAGTGCTTGAATCGCGGCGTCGACTATAAAAATCTCTGCGCAGCTTACAACAGAATCGGTAATCGCGCCAAGGTCGAGCAGTGTGCAAGAGCGCTCGCCGACACGGAAAATCAGGTGCAAAGTATTCTGCAGCCCCGCGTATCCGGCCAGGCGGATGCCAGAGCTATGGTTGCGAAATTGACCCGCGAAAGCGCTGCAAAAGCAAATTCCAGCATTCCCCTTACCAAGCTGGCTTTCTATCAGATCTATCTGAAAGCCTGGCCGGATGCTCTCAAGACTGTCGATCGCGCTATCGCTATAGAGCCCTATATGAGCCGAACTCATCTGATGCGCTTCGATATTTTGAAAAATCTCAAACGTGAAGCCGACGCGAAAAAGGAAGCGGCTTTGATTCTCAAGCGCGCCTTAACTATGGGTGGAAGCGCTGAAACAGTGGGAGACAGAACGATTATCACTGCTCGGATGATTGAGATTTGCAAGAAATTCAATGATGTCGACGGTCAAATTGCTGTTCTTGAAGGGCTTTCCACCACAGGCAGTGGCAGTGAGTCTCAGTTGTACGATCTGGGTCAGTGCTATGCCAGCAAACAGCAATGGACGAAAGCTATAGGTGCTTACGGGGATGCTCTGGACTATGCGACCGACAATCAGCCTCTCATCCTGGATGCCAGGGCAAAGGCTCACAGAATGCTCGGTCATGCCAAAGAAGCAAAGGCTGATGAGGATGAAGCGTACCGATTACGGCACAAAAGCCGAAAAATTTAGTGTTGCCAAACTTTGACGGCATTTTATGTCCTATATTTTTTGCCAGCAGAAAATTCCGAAGAAATGGGCACATCGTCTAACAGATAGATTTTTACTTGCGCCGATAAATGACAGATCCCAGCACCGCCACTATTCGCATTTTTGTTGTTGAAGACCACCAGGCTACTCTGGAGGGCTTGAGCGGCGGGCTCGCGCGCGAGGAAGGCTTCGAGATTGTCGGCTTGTCGGAAAACAGCGACGACGGACTTAAACTGGCGATGCAGGTTCGCCCTGATATTATCGTGCTCGACCTGCACTTGCCCGGCAGCCTGGGACCCAAGCAAATGGTGGACGAATTTGTCCGTGTGCCCAATACCAGAGTAGTGGTATTCTCGGCCGAAAGCCGGCTGGCTTTCATTCAAGCAGTCTTGTCCCAGGGCGTTTCCGCTTACTTGCTCAAGTCCGAACGGCTGAAAACTGTCGCCGATACAATCAGGCGCGTCATGCGCGGTGAAAAGGGCATAGTTTCTCAAGAGCTCACCTTTGATCATAAAAAGCTGACGCCGTCTGAACAGGAGGTTCTTCATATGCTCGGGCGCGGCATGAAATATCAGGAAATTGCCGATGAGAGAATGACATCTGCTGCCACAGCCCGCAAGCAGTGCGAAGTGCTCCAATTGAAGCTCAACCTTGAAAATCGTGAGCAGCTGATCGCCTGGGCCGTGCAAAACGGTTATGGAAGTCGGGAGCTGGGAAATTAGGGATTAGCAGCTAATCGAGTAAGATCTGCCGCATGCAGCTCTCAGGTGAGAGCGTCCACGCTGGAGATTATGAACAGAGTCGGCACCTCGGTAACAGTTGGCGATCTTCTCAAGAAGGTCGGTCTGGTGTCGGAGGCCCAGCTGGCTCAGGCGAATTCGATCTCGACCAAGACCGGTGCGCCCATAGGCAGCGTGCTGGTGGATACCGGCATATTGACTCTGGACCTTTCCCGCGCCGCCATTCTGGCACAGTCGCTGGTCAGTGAGAATGTGCTTCCGACCGAAGTGGCGGCACTTGCCCTGAAGGTGGTTTTCGAGCAAGGTGTAGGTTTTGAAGAAGCGCTGGCCTCTCTGGGCTGGCGTTCGGAATATTATCAAGTGACGAACTGGCTGGGCCAGTTGCTGTACAAAGCCGGTGCAGTATCCGAAACCGGTATTCAGGCGGCTGTAGAAGCCAGCTATGCTTCGGGCTTGCCGCTCGGTCGCGTGCTTGTCTTGCGCAAAGTCATTCCCGAGTCAGTCGCCTATGCCGCCCTTACCTGTCAGGTGCTGGTCCGCGAGAGGAAAATCACCCAGGAGCAAGCCGTCGATGCTCTGCGCACAGCCGTCTGCACGCGCAAGTCCATTGAGGAGGCGCTCGAGCTCGAGGGCTACCAGCAAGAGAAATTGCGCAAGTCCGTGCGTCTGGGCGAGTTGCTGATTGTTGCCGGGCTTGTCTCTGAGATCGATTTGTTGTCCGCTGTCGAAAAGGGCATTCTCGATAATAAGCCGATTGGGCAGGTGCTTCTCCATCTGAATTTGATCGATCAACCGACGCTCGAACGTGCGCTTAGCTTGCAGCAGATGATCAATACGCAGGCTCTTACTCCGTTTGAAGCAGCTGCTGTTTTGCAGGATTTGCAGAAGCGGGGTGTCAGCGATACGCAAGATCTGGCCGTTGTAGAAGTACCGGACGGGCAAAAACCGGCTGGAGTCGGCGAGATTCCAGAGCTATTGAAAGTCTTCGGTCTTTACGATGAGAAGGACCTTTTGCGCGCAGTGCAAGACCTTTTGCTTGAAAAACAAAATCTCGCCTACCGTATGGTCAGCCAGCAGGAAGAGATGAAAACCCGCCTGGCAAGAGATTTGCACGATACCGTCATCGCTGATTTGATGATGTTGAAGCGCTATCTTTCCGGAGACAAGAAGCTGTCCGAAGAGCAGATTATCGAGATGGTCGATCATGTCGTGCGGCAAATTCGTGACATCTGCTCGGACTTCGCACCCAGACATTTGAAAGACTGGGGACTGAAAATGTGTCTGCAGGATCTGCTCGAGCGCATGAGCCAGCGCACCGGTATCAATGTAAACCTGGTTTGCGATGCCAATTTGCCGGAGATGCCGGACCCGGTGGAGCTGCATATTTTCCGCATAATTCAGGAAGGCCTCAATAACGTCGAAAAATACTCCGGCGCATCTCGCGTCATTGTGCACATTGAGCGCGTCGACGAGCGGACTCTGCGTTTTACACTGATGGACAATGGCAAAGGTTTCGATGCGGACCGCCAGGAAGATCGCCCCAGCAATGTCGGTGGCATGGGCATGGGCGGCATGAAAGAGCGCGCCGATCTGATTCGTTGTTTTTATCCCACCACTCTTGCAGTCGAGTCGCAACCCGGCGGCGGCTCGCGAGTGACTCTAGAAGTGCGCATGACCTGATTTCAAAACGGTCGGTTCGATAAACTACAAATTTTCTTCGCGATTTAATGTTCGTGCGCGCATGGTGAAAAACTGCATCAAATCTCGCTTTGCGATGGTTTATACACGAATTCGCTAAACCGTAACTGCGAATTTCAATCCTTGACGAAGGCGCTTACTATCTAAGCGTCGAACAGCGTCGATAGAGGACGCCAGGGACGCAGAGAGCCAGAGGGCAGTCAGATGGAACCGGCAAGACAAATGAATAATCTGCGATCATGTCAAGCCGGTGCTTCTGCAAGGAATATTGCTTCGATAGATCATCACAAGCAAATTAGAAGAATGCGGCTCGGGCAACTGCTGATCGAATCGCAATTGGTCTCTGGCGAACATTTGCATGAAGCTTTGACTATCTCGGCTCATACGGGGCAGAAGATGGGCAAAGTTCTCTCTTCTCTGCAATATATCAACGAGAAGGACATGCAATCTGCCCTGCTGGCCCAGTCTCTGATTGGCGAAGGTATTCTTGATGAACGCACGGCAGTGGCCGCTCTAAAAAGAGCTGTAGAAGCAGGTCTGTCCCTGGCTGAGGTGCTGGACGAATCGGCTCCTGAAAAGGCAGCAGTGGAAAGAGTTTTAGAACTCGAACAACTTGTTGTTCGTGCCAATCTGGTTAGCCAGCAGGCTTTTGAAGTGGCGCTCGACAAATCGAGAAGCGAAGGAGTGCCCTTCGGTCGCGCTCTCATTCTCACCAACGGCATTGCCTTTTCCCTTTTGAGCAGTGCACTGGAAGCTGTTTCTCAAGTTCGCACCGGAGCGCTCGATGCGGCTGATGCAGTCAAAGCTCTAAAAGAAGTCAAAAAGAATCAGTATTCGCTCGAAGACGCTCTTCACGGTCTGAAAATCTCGCCGCGCAGCTCAATCAATCGCATCAAGCTCGGTGAATTGCTTACCAACGGCAAAGTAATCAGCGAGCGAGACAATCTGGTCGCAGTCGAGCGTGCACTTATCGAAAGACGCATGTTGGGTGAGATACTTGTCGCTTCCGGTCTGGTGCCCAGCGGAGTCTTGAATGATACGCTGGCAGTTCAGGATATGGTGCTTAAAGGTGTTATTTCTGTTGAGGCTGCTGCGCGAGCCGTGCGCATGATGAAGGATGAAAGAGTCAGCTTGCAGCAGGCCGCTGCCGTCCTGAAGCTCTTTGCCGATGAAGCGAATGCTGATGATGCGATTGCCCTTCTCATCAAAGCCAATCTCGTCAATTCAGACCTCTACTCTCGCGCTGTCCGCATGCAGATGCAGCACCGCATGGGACCCCTGAAAGCCCTCGTAGCTTCGCAATTGCTCTCGCCCATGACACATAAAGCAGCAATCAGTGCCTGCAGAATGATGGTCGATGGAGATTTGAGCGAGGCTGAAGCTGTTGTATGTTTGCAAACAGTCGATAGAAAACGTTGCACGCTCATAGAGGCTCTTTCGGAATTGCGCGGCGAGTCCAGACGAAAAGCGCCGCTTGAAGAGCACAGTGAAGAGGTGAAAGCACTATTCCAGAAGAAAAAGGAAGAGTGCAAAGCGGAGCGCCGTTCAATGAGTATGCGCGTCATCGTTGCGATTATGGCTGTAGTT
The DNA here is from genome assembly GCA_964493595.1 of uncultured Candidatus Obscuribacterales bacterium. Classification (GTDB taxonomy): domain Bacteria; phylum Cyanobacteriota; class Vampirovibrionia; order Obscuribacterales; family Obscuribacteraceae; genus QKMZ01. Next base: position 7,761 of record CAZBOX010000095.1, read on the forward strand.
GGTGTTCTTTGCCTGATAGTTCAGGTTATGGTGCCGCTGGAGTGGCACATTCCTGCCATGGCGGTTGTCGGGTTGGTCGGCTCTGTAGGTGTTTTTGCCGTCGGCAAAGCAGGAACACACGGGGATGAATTGGCTGAGCAAGCTGTCTTGAAAGAGGCAGAGAATGCAAGAGGAATGATCAATAGATTTAGAGCAAGAAGATAAATCGCAAAAAATAGGTTTTCTTACCTGATTCGGGCGGAAACTGGTAAGGGCGTCGGAGGCTGAAGCGCAAGTCAGCCTCTTTACGCTTTTTGGCTTTAAAGTTTCGACCCGACCGGCGTTATAAAATATGGCAAGATTTACCGGTAAGTTCTCTTTGTTTCGACGTATTGGAGTGACGGTATGAAGCTGAAATTTGCTATTGCAATTACTGCAACGGTTGCCGGGTTTTCCTCTATCTGCGTGCCGTCGGTCTTTGCTGACGAATATTCAGTTGCGCTCGCCAAATACAACGAAGGCAAATTCTCAGAAGCTCTCTCTCTCTTGACCAAAGCTGCGCAAAGCCAGCCTAAGTCATGGAAAGTCCAATACCAATTGGCCAACACTCAATTGCAGCTCAAGGATATGGAGAAGGCGAAGAAGAGCTATCAAAAGTGTCTGTCTTTAAACCCACCCGCCGATACCCGAGCCAATTGCCAGCGGGCAATCGATTATTTGAATAATCCGCCCAAGCCGGCGGCAACAATGCCTTACCGACCTTCGATGTACATGAATTCCTCGTCGCGTGCCAGCTCTATTCCTTCCGAAGGCTCGGCAGTTCCGTCGGCGGAAAAGGAAAAAGAAATGGCGCGGGCTCGCATTACAAGAGAAGCGGAGGCGGAGATCGCCAAAATGAAGGCTGAGGAGGAGGAGCGTCTTCAGTCCGCGCAGGCTAATGCCAATCAGAAATTCAGGCATGAGGACGGCACTATCAAGTACGAACTCAGTGATACTGAGGAAGCCGAGTTCAAAAAAGAAGTAGCCAGAAAAGAAGCGGCGATAAGAGAGAGAATGCAGCGGCAGTTGAACGCGATCAGATAATCGAGAGTGCTTCTGCTAGGTGACTGATTGTTGTGCTTGTTCGGCGTAAGCAAGCAGGCTGTTCGCTTGTTCTTCTCTGTGGGTCGAAGTCAGAAGGGCGGCATACCCGGTGATGATTTGCAGAGCGCCTTTGGGATTCTCGTTCATTGTTTTGATGGAGGCGGCCATCGCCTTTTCGTAAAACGGCTCTGCTTGAGAGAATTTTTGCTGTGCATGATAAATGTAAGCCATGTACGAAATGAGACGAACTGTGTCTTCGTGCTGGGCGCCTAGATTGACTTCGTATATCTTCAGGCACGACTGCGCAAACGGTTCTGCCTTGGCATATTCGCCTTTTGCATAGTACATCTCAGCCAGAAGAACGAGAGTTGTGGCTGTTCTTATACTGCTGCCGCCGAATTTTCGCTGCTGGATATCAGCCAGTCCGAGCATCAGGGGCTCGGCATCCTCGTATTTAGTCATATCCATAAGACAGCGCGAGAGAATTTCTGCAGTTTCAATCATCTCCATCGACTCGCCGCCGAATATCTCAGCCTCCTTGAGCGCTTCCCAGAGTTGATATTCTGCGTTCGGATAATCGTATTTAGCCAGCGCTGCTTGTCCTGCAGTCAAACGTTCTTTCCATGCCATCTTTGATACCTGGATAATGAGCAGTCCTTGGTTGCGCCCACAAGCGGCAAAACTCCTCTATTACCTATGTACCACGCGCGGCAAAATCCAGAAATTCCCTTTTCAGGTGAACTTTGAGACTTGGGGGGACAATTTATGGGGCAATGAACGGCTCTTTCGCCAGGCCTTGTTATCAGACCAAGGAACAAGCGCTAAATCCGGACAGTCAATGCGCCGTGAGTGCCGAGCTGGTGCATAATTGTTGTGAGGAGCAGGCAATGTCCAACGAATCACAGCCGCAATCTTCGAATCAAGACGATGCTCTTGCAGAAGAGCGCGCCAATATGGCCTATATGAAGCAGCAGCTGGAAGGGGCCAAGCGGCAACTTAAAGAAGCGACGAAGTCTCATGGAAAGTTTGATTCGATGTCCGAGCTTCTGGCTTTGCAGGATGGAATGAGCCTGGAGGAAGCGCGCGCCCGGGCACTCGAACTGGAACAACGCTCGTTTGGAATTGCTTTTGAAGATGGACGCGTCGAAACGACAAGAAAGAGAGTGTCTGACCAGTCCGATGCTGTTTCGCCTGAAACATCAGCGCCCGCTGCCGGCACCGTGCATTCCTCCCCTGCCGGGGAAGCGCCCGCCTCTCTCGATTTACATCCTGAAGCTTTGCCCTGGTTGATAAGCAATGGACTTTGTCTCTTTAGAGATGCAGAAATGCCATTCGAAGGCTTTGAAGATGCATTGTTGTCGCTCACGACCAGGGTCGATCAATTTGCCTGGCTTCGAGTGTTCTCATTTTTTCCGCAGCTGAACGGACTATCCGCTGAACTGATGCGGGCATTTGTACGTGCCAATCTCTGCGCATACACGCGCAATAAACTAATTGACGACTATCTTGTCTCGACCGGACAACATTTGCGCGATGATGCGCCACTCGGCTTTTCTCAGCTAACGGCCGCAAAAGTGCTGCAACTGGAGAGTCAATTTCCCCAGCTTGCTGCTTTCTTTGCCGGCGCCGGCTACGTCGGAGCGGCTCATGAGAGCCTGGTTTTGCTTGACCCCACTTGCGTGCCTATTCTGGTTGCCGCTTATGTGGCTGCACTGGTCGATGACCTCAACGAGCAGGGCATAGAGGTTAACGACTGGACTGTTGCCTATGCTTTCCACCCTGATGTTTACGCTCATTCAGATGGTGGTGAAGGCACAGTTTATGCCGTCCTTGAAGGAATTGAAGTGAGTTTGTCCAAAGTGAAACACTGGGATCAACATCTGGAGTTCTATGCAGAAAACGATGCCATTATTTCCAACTCGCAGCAGGTAAAGCGCATTGTGGCTCAGCTTGTTCACCTGGCAAACGCATAGTGGCACCGCCGCCAACGAGACCTGTTGCACTAAAACGCGTAGTAGAAAAAGGTTTAAGCTCAAGGGAGCAGGAAACGCTCCCTTGAGTTTTTCTGAAACATCGCTTCGATGCGGACTTCAGCTTGGTACGAAGTCGCGCATGTACTCGTTTGCGGTGCTGTAAGCCCTACTCATCTGTGCCAGCGCCCCGACGAAGTCCATGCGCTTGAGACAATGCGCAGAGTCTGCGATGTATTCGTCGGCAACCCGCCAGGCCTCGACTCCCAGGTGGGGGTCGCCGGGAAGCATTCCCTTCTGGCTGGCATTCTCATAGCGCGAACGCATCTGGCGGATCTGTTCGCGAACACGCCCCAGCTCTGCGGCGGTTTCCTCGATTTCGGCGTACCGCTGTTTCTGGTCGCGGATGTCGCCGTAGGCGCTCGCCACCCGCCGCAGGTTCCAGATCACGCTGATGACAATCAGTGACAACACCAGTGCAATACCAATGTTCATATCAGTCTCCGGATAGTGAGGGCGGCACCGGCTGTGGTGCCACCCTCGTTTTGTTGAACTGTCCTTCAGCCCTCGGGCTAATGGACAGGCTTGGGTTTGTCCTTCTCGGACAGTTCCTGGGCCAGTTTCCAGATGTGCTCGCCGGCGTCGACCGGGCGGCCCATCAACTCTTCCAGTTCGGCTGCGGCGTCTTCATCGTCGCCCAGGTCGAAAACCTGGCAGAGGTCGGTGACCAGCGCTTCCGGACGCCCGAGGGCGGCCAGAATGCGATTCACTTCTTGCTCGTAGATATCGACCTGTTCCTGGTCGATGACGATAGTTTCAATCTGCATGCGTTTTCTCCATTTTTGATTGACGGACGGCGCCGGCAGATTCACTTCTTCAAGCCTGTTCCTGACCTAACGGTTGTGGAGCATGCAGAGAAGAATGAGCGTTTCGGTTACATCGCCGGCATGGAAATTCTTGTTGGGGCGGTACCCGGTGAGCTTTTTGAACCATTTCGGCTCTTGCACCACCAGGTTTTCGTGGTCGAAAGACGTGAGCGTGACGTTCATCGCACCGGCCACTGCCGATGACGAATAGGGCGTCAGACCGTCGGTCACGTAGCCCATTTTTGCGCCGATCTTGCGCGGCACTTCGAAGCTGGGGCTCTCTCCCTTTTCGATGAAAGAACGCAGTGTTACGATCTTGGCGCGGTCACCGGCGGTGAGCGGCGGCAAGCTGCGGTTGATGCGTCGGCGCCCGGAGGTGGTGAGTTCCAGCACCGTATCGAGAGCATTCTTGCCGAAGACCACGCGAGTGGCGATGGCCGTGAGCTTGCGCAGCAGTCTGGAGCCGGCCACCCAATCCGCTACCGGCGCGCCCTCCAGAGGGCTCTGGACGAGGATGATTTTGCTCACCTTCGCCTTGTCCTCGTCGGAGAGCTGACGGTAGGCATCCAGGTTCATGATGCCGCCGCGACTGTGTCCGGCAAGAATCGCCTCGCCCTCTTTGCAGTCGCGGATATAGCCCTTCACGAGCTCGATGTTCTCGAGCGTGGCGGCATCGGTATCCACCGGTACGGGCACTGCCTGCAAACCCATGGCCGCCACTCGCTCCAGGATGTGTTTGGAGTGGTTGCCCATGTGACTGGCGAAAATGCCCGGCGTCCAGATGAACTTGCGCACTTTGCCGCCGCCACCGAGACTGGCAGGCTTGGCTGCTTGCGCCGGTCCTTTCTCTTTGACCAGCTTGTGGAGGGCGTGGAACTCGCCGGTCAGATCGAGATCGGGGAGCACTGCCGGCGGTGGCGTATCAGCGCCTTCGCAGTAGCCGTTCTGGCGAATGAACGGAATCACCGCCTCCATCGCGCGCTCTGCCAGGGCGGCGATGGTGAGGGCCGGATTGGCTCCCATTGTGGCCGGAATGATGGAGCCGTCCAGAACCATCAAGTTGCGATGTCCGAAGACGCGACCCTTGTCGTCCACGACACCGTCCAGCCAGCTCGTGCCCATCGGCACCCCGCCCAGATTGTGCGGCACATCGATTTTGCGCTGCAAAGCCCAGAGCGGGAACGGCAAAAAACGCGTGCCCATCGCTCTGGTGAAACGCCGCATGTGTTCGTTGGCGCGCTTGTAGAAGGAGGCGTTGTCGTCCGGGTTGAGGTCGGTCTGAATTTTGCCTTCTCTGTCGAGAAAGAAAGTGCCGACGGCATTGTCGCGACCGATTACCAGAAGCGGCAGCGTGGTGGCGGGCACCACCAGGCGCATGCGCTCGGCGAGCTTGAAGGCTTTGCTCACGAACTTGATCATGAAGTCCTTCATGCGCACGAGTTGTCCCGTCACATAGAAGGTGTCGTAGTTGAAGCCGTTGAAGCTGCCGTCGAAGACGAGATGCCCCTGGCTGCGCCCGTCGGCGCCGGGGAAATCGAGACCGGCCGTGATTTCCGGACCGCCGGCCGGATTCAGCGATGTCTTCGAGCGCACCGCGAAGCCGATGAAAGTTCCGTTGGTCGTGTACTGCTGCCCGAGCCTGTTCGAGAGATTGGGCAGCGTGCGGTGCAGCATTTTGTTGCGCAGGAGAATTTCGCTGGAGCCCACCGAGCCGGCCGCGAGTACGACAAAACGTCCATTGAATGAGCGCGTTTCGCCGAACTTGGGGTCGGTTGCCTGCACCGTATAGCCAACTTCTTTGCCATCGGCGCCGTAGATAGGCTCGATCCTGTCCACTTGAGCGCCCACGACAAGGCGTGCTCCGTGCTGCTGTGCGCCGCGCAAGTAGTTGAAGTCCAGACTGTTTTTCGCCTGCCAATTGCATCCGGGCAGCGAGCACTCTCCGCACTGGCGGCAACCCTGCTGCTGGGCGCCGAACTGGTTGATCTTGACCGTACCGATGGGTTCGCCCGGTTGCCTGTAGGTGATCGCCACGGGCGGCATCACAGAGCGAGTACCGAGCTTCTCGGCGGCCTGCAGCATGGCCACTGTCTTAGTGGTCATGCCGTAGGGAGTGTCGGCGCTGTGGACCGGATAGACCTGTGCGCCCAACACCTTTTCGGCGCGGTCGTAATAAGGGTCCAGACTATTCCGGGTGATGCCGCCCGGCCAGTTTTCGAAGTGATCTTTGCGAATCATCACTGCAGCATTGACGATCGAGCCGCCACCAAGGGCGGTGCCCGACCAGGCGCTGACGCGGTCGCTGAGGTGCGTCACTGTGTGTGGACCGAAGCGCTGGTCGTCGGGATTCCACTGAGACTGCTTGCCGCGCAGGATGTTGGGTGCTTGATGGCTGTAGCCTTTCTCCAGAACCAGGACACTGAATCCTGCCTGGGCCAGGCGATAGGCCGAAACCGCTCCACCATATCCGGAGCCGATTACGATGACGTCGAAGGGATGTCCGGCGACTACATCTTTCAGGTTTTGAACCATGGGTTTTCTCTGACGAACGTTGAAGATCACCCACCACCAAATGTGTTGGAGGTGGAATGGAAGGGCACAGACCCTGTTTCTTGATCGCACTGGTCGCCGCGGCTATGTCCGTGTTGTCACCGGACGTAGGCGCGTCTATCTGAAGGGGCGATTAGGCTGATTTCAGCGTGCGATCAGGTGGTGTACTTGCAGGAAAAGAAAACGGAAGAGATACTGTTCGAACCTAAGTGGTGCTTCTATCAAAAGCAAGTAAATAGAGGCTTTACACTGGATTCATGATGCTTTATAGAAAACGTTCTCCAAGAACAGTTCTTGAAGGTGTATCTGGTCAACCAAAATTCGCCCAAACTGGCCCATTTTTACGAGCTGTGTCAGCGTTAAGATTTGAAATCTCTGGTCAATTCCGTAGCGAAAAAGCTGACCCGCGCTTCCATTTCGTCTTCTGGTTGATGGGAAAAGCGCAGCATGAATTCGTTGGGTTTTGCCGAATGTGCGTAATAAGGGCGAGTGGTTGCGCATGCCAGTCCAGCCTTTTTCGCACACTGCAAAATGCTCTCTTCGCTGAAAATCTCATTGAACTGAACCAATACATGCATGCCGCTAGTTGAAGACGCCAGTTTTACATCGTCCTTGAATTGCTTCTTTAGCGCAAATATCAGAGCCTGACGGCGTTTTCTCAGGATCTTCCACATCGAGCGAACGTGAGTCTCGATGATGTTTTTATCGAGCATCTCTGTGAGAACCAGGTGTTCAACCAGGGTAAACTGCCTGTCCCAGCTGCATTTGTAACTCTGGAAAGTCTCAATCAGTTTTTCCGGTATGACAAGAAAACTGACCGAAATCAGTGGATACAGCAAGCGCCAAAAAGAGTAAAAGTAAATTACCGAGCCGGTTTTGTCCATGCTGAAAAGAGATGGTGCGGCTTGCCCGTCGTATTGAAATTCGCAATCCCAGTCGTCTTCGAGAATTGCGCAATTATTGCGCTTGCACCAGTCCAGGAGCGCGCTGCGCCGAGATTCGGAAAGCATAACGCCGGAAGGCTCCTGGCAAGAGGGCTCGACATATGCCCACTGCACCGGTCGGTCGATTTCTTTGAGTTGATCGACGATCAAGCCATGCTCGTCAATTCCTATGGGAATTACAGCGGCACCCAGACTGTGAAACTGTTCGCGCGCTCCCCAGAAACCGGGGTTCTCGCAAACAATTGCATCATCAGGTTTTACCAGCAGCGCGAAAGCAGGTGAGACAACGCTCTGAACGCCGGAGCCGACGACTATCTGCTCGGGCTTGCAAATAATTTGCTTGGTTCGCCGCAGATAGCCCGCAATTGCTTTGCGCAAGGGCCGATATCCAAAGGCGTCGCTGTTCGCCTCGAAATCAAATTTTTCGGTGCTGCGGCTCCAGTGCAGAAGCGATTTTCGCCAGGCTTGCATGGGCAGCATTTCACTTGGTACCGAGCCGTAATTGATCTCATCGAAGTCAGTGTTTTCAATCGCTTCGATGCGCTGGGCATGCAGGTTTGTCGCCAGATGCGAGAAGCGCTCCTGCCAGGGATATCCTGATGATTGCGCTTCTTTTTCGCTCGTGCCCTCATTTGAGTCTGCACCATTCAGCTCTGTCCTGCGCACCCAGGTGCCCGCCCCGGGGCTGGTTGTAAGATGCCCTGTGGCAATAAGACTTTCCAGGCTCTTCATAACGGTAGTGCGAGAAATGCCCAGATAAAGAGCCATATCGCGAGTGGAAGGCAGTTTTTCACCGGGCGCCAGATTTTTGTTCTCAATAGCAGAAGCTATCGTTTCACGCAGTGATTCTGCTGTGATTTTCGTGCCCTTCAGTTGTTTGAGAATTGCCAGGTTCATCTTTATTCGCCGGAGTCGCCTACAAGTTTAGCAAGCCTGGGAAAGCTTGGTCTATTGAGTTCTTCGGCTTGGCATCGCCGGTTTAATTTTGCCCTACGTGTTTTGCGCATGCACGTGCAACGGATCTGCAACATCGTCGCCGCACGATTGGCGTAACCTCCTTTCCTGACGCGAATTACACATGATTACTGAAAACCTTATCGATTCATATGTTTCTCAAGGCGCAACCGCATTTTCTCAAGGGCAATTCCAAGCTGCCGGCCGGCTTTTTCTAGCGGCCTATCAGAAGTCGAAGTCTTTGCCTAAAGCAGACCCCAAGCTGGCGGTCGTCTATGCCAATCTATCGCTCTTCTACTACCAGCAGAAGCGTTATCGCAAAGCTGAAGGATTGTTAGAGCAGGCGCTGACGATTTTGACCGAAAACAATCTCCTGCACAGTGATTTTTCTGAAAAAGTACGGGTGCAGTTGGCCAATGTCTATCTGGCGCAGAATAAGCACATGCAACTGATCAAGCACTACAAGGCCTGTCTTTCATATTTTCTTTCGGCAACTAAGCTTGCCGATGCGTCCGCTGCATACAATCGAATTATCGATCTTTATGTCGCTATCGATCGCCTGAAAGATGCTGAGATATGGTGCCGTCAGGCGATTGCCTTCGACGAAGAATATTCGGCAAAATGCGACCCGGTGGCGAGAAAACGTCTCATTAAAATGGCCTGGATTTGCACTCGGCTGGGTCGGACCGACGAAGCTTGCCGCATCTACAACAGCAGCGTCAGTCAGGAAAAAGAGCAAGCCGCCTTTTTCAGACCGGTTGTGGGTCAGGGCGCAAATGCCTATAGCTAGTTCTATTCGTTATCGTCGTTACAGGGAGTTTTGACTTGCCGCATATCTTCTTTTGCAAGCGCCTGTCTGCCTAGTTTTTCATAGCACTTAGCCCTATGAATATACGGGCAAGATTTTTTTGTGCGTTCTTCTTTATGCACTCACTAAAATCCTCTATGGCTGCTTCGTAACGCCCTGTAGCTTCGAGCGCTTTTCCTCGATAGTAGTGGCCTAAATAGCTGTCGGCGTTCAAGGAGACAATTCGGGTTGCATAGTCGATTACATCACTGTACCTTTTCATCTTCATCAGGAGGTACGAAAGATTGCCCAGGCTAGCCATTTGCTGGTCCTCGGTTCCTCTTCCGACTCTAAAGCTATCGATACTTTTTTTGAAAAATTGCTCTGCACCCTCAAAGTCGTTTTTCTTTAGAAGGACTTGGGCCTGGCAGTCATATGCAATCTTCAAGTTGTCTAGAGCCAACCTATAGCTCGGGTGATAGATAAGCAAATTCTCCAGCAGTTCGATTGCTTCTTCGTATTTGTGCACTCCCAAAGCCGTTACAGCCTTGTTGTTCGTTTCAATCTGGAGCTTAACGCTATATGCTTTGTCTCCGCCTTGCAGCTCCTTTATTCGCTTGAAGCAGTTTTGTGCCTCGCTTGTCTCAGAAAGCTTGTAGAGCAATTTCGCGTATTGCTGCAGCGTTTTCTCAAAGAGAAGATCATGTTTCGCTTCGAGAATGCCTAAGGCTTGCTGGTACTGTTCCTGTGCTTCCTTAAGCTTGCCTGACCCTTCGTATGCTTGAGCCAAAGCCAGGGCGGTCGTGGCGAACTGAATGCTGTGAGTTCCAAAGTCTTGCTTATTTTTATCAATCAGTTGGAAAAGAATCGGTAATGCATTTGCGTTTTGTCCACTCTCTACATACAGCCGGGCTAGCCAGAGTTTGCAGGCGGATAGAGCCTTGTCGTCAGGGTCTAAAACTCTCTTTTCGTAAGATAAGGCATTTTCTGCTGATTGAATTTCTTTCTCGAGAGTTAGAAAGGTTGCTTGGTTTGGCCTTCGAGGCTGCGCGGTCGTTTTTATTTTTTCCTGTGTAGGTGCAGAGCTTGCAGGCAGTGCTGAAAAACTCAAGGCGACAAGCACAAAGCACAAATTTTTCGGACAGGTTAGCTTTAAGACTTTCAATTTTGCGCTCCAGTTAAAAGGTTATTCTGCTGCACAAGACATTCTCGCAGGTTAAATGGCGCCCCCGTCGAATTCTGGAACGACTTTGCGTGAAAGGCCTAAATCTAGATTTTCGGCGCAATCAAACAACTATGGGGCGTAGTAGAGTCCTTGGAAAAACGAAAGGGCTGCACGCACTGAAATCTATCAGCCGAACAGCCCATTCGTGGATGATTGCGAATCGTTAGTTCGCCGTCGTTGCTCTATTTGGTGACGATGTGAACGTTGAGGCTGCGACCGTTGAGGCGCACGCTCAGGTGCAACGTCGTGCCGCCTACGAAGCCGTGGCCACGGTATGGACCCTGTTCGACCTTCACGACAGTGAAGCCGGCTTGCTTGATCGCCTCTTCAGCTAAGAACGAGGACTGCCTGGTGGTGACGGTGTAGGTATTGGCGGCGCTGCGCTTGAATGCCGCGCGGAAGGGCTGAAACACTGTGCGCTTGCCTCCTATGGTGAAGGCAAACTGCAAGTACTCCAGTCTCTTGATGTTGAGCCAGCGGCGGTTGCGCTCGACCTCGCCTAAACCCCATGAGCTGAGGGCGAAGTCGAGTAACTCGATGTCGCCCTCGGCGCTGATCTCGATGCGGGTGTCCCTGAATTCACGCATGTTTTTTTTCTCCACGGATTTGTTGGAAAATGGGCAAAGTGCCGACCGGCGGCCGGGCCGATGCGAATTGTGCGAATCGACCCTGCCTATCGGACGGCGATTGCGAAGGGGTGGGCGTTATCCGAAAGGAGATGTCCGGGACGGCTCAGTCCGTCCGGTCACACCTCGACGATGTCGAATAGCCGTCCCATTTCCTCGGCAGTGAAGGGCACGGACCAGTCGCCGGCACCGATCAGCATGGTGCCGTCCTCTCGCTCGTGGTCGATAGAACAGTGCCAGCCCGTGTGGAAGCGTACCGGTGAGCCGCCCTTTGTGTGTGTGAAGTGCCCTTTCACGACGGCGACGCGCTTCTTGGAACCCTGAAGGAAAGCGGTGCGTGCTTGCCCCGCCTTCTCGATACTGCCTGTCGCGGTCAGCGCCTTGGCGACATGTCCGGACAGCTCATCTGCCGCTGCCGCTGACTGGCGCGCGATGCTGGCGCGCTCGAGCTGGCTGCCTGCATAGAAGGCATCGGTCTTAACG
>CAZBOX010000096.1:0-19164 GCA_964493595.1 uncultured Candidatus Obscuribacterales bacterium
GACAACATAATTCTAAACTAGTGCTAGTTGCCCTACTCACAGTTCTAATCTTTCGAGCGCCATTGAACAATCTCAGTGTTCTGCAAAAGACGCTAATCCTAGTTTGCACACCGCTTCTATTTCAAGTGGCATTCGCTTTCTTACTTTTCAATAGTCTGAGCGAACTGAATCAAGCCATTCAAAAAGAGCTTAATTGCCAGTCCGTGATTGCCTCTGCCAATCTCGTCTACCAGGCGAGCCTGGAAGGGGCCGTTCGCGGAGCAACTAATGTCCTTACCCGCAGGGCTCCAATTGAAAGCATTTTCAAAGAGCATGCCGGTTTAGCGCAAAAGGCCGTAGCCCGTCTGAAAGTTTTGACAAGCGAAGACCTGCTGCAATCCAGTCGTGTCAATCGTGTTGCCGAATTGGCGCAGAAGATTGAGCGCGAGTGCATTGCAGAGAATCGCGAACAGTCCAATAATTCGTTACTCGGGACTCTCGTTGAGTTAAGAAGATACAGGCTTCTTGAAAGTCTGGTGGAGCCTCTGGCTGCCGAAACTCGCGCCATAGTTGATAGCGAAACCAGTAAACTCAAGACCTCACAGGTCGAGTCAAAAAGACAGTCAGTGTACTTGGTTTTATTCTCGGGTCTAGTCCTGGATTTGGCGATTGGCGTGGCTCTTGCCTATTTCTTTGCTGTCGGAATGGTGCAACGATTGCTGATTCTCACCAAGAATGCCAGTGATTTCGCCGGAAAAGAATTGAGCGAATTAGATCCGAATTTCGGCAGCGCGATCAGAGGCTCAGACGAGCTGGCCCTTCTCGATTCGAGCTTTAGAAAAATGGCGCAGACCATCAGCAAGGCAAAGCAGTGGAGGCATGAATATCTTTCTATGCTCAACCACGATATTCGCTTGCCACTTACTTCGGCAATCGGAGTGGTCGCTCTCTGCGAGCGAGGCGCTTACGGTAAGCTGCTTGCCAGCGCTCCAGCAAGATTGAAGTGCCTGGCAGAGGAGTTAATGGCTCTTGTCGATCTGCTGGAAGATCTGCTTGATGTGGAGAGAATCAATGCAGGCATGCTCGTATGCCGACCGGATGACTGCCGACTCGATGACGTCTTGCCGCAAGCAGTAGCCAAAGCCCTGTCGGCTCCAGGACTGGATGGGCAGACCATCAATTACACGCCAGGCAATTTACGAATCAGGAACGACGCGCAAAAAATCAATCGATTGTTCAGCCGCTTGTTAGCCTCTATTGCTCAATCCACAGGCTCAGGCGCATCAATCAGCGTGTGCACGCAAAGCTCGGCTAATGGCGTTTTTGTCTTTATCGACTACGTTGGACCTCAATTCTCTTTGGGAAGCTTTGAGATAGAACGGCAAATGTTAGATTTTCAGTTCGGTCGAGAGTACATGTCCAAAATCTGCGGACTCCTCTCTGTTTCTATCAGCAGTGAAGCGCTTGCGGAATTAACCCGGGTGAAGGTTGAAATCTTGCACAGGTGATGCGGATGAAAATTAAAACTCAAGGTTTGCTGCTGGTTTTTGTGCCTTTTGCCACTACCTTTTTGTTCTGCGGAACCATGCTTGCGGCTGAAATCAGGGCGCAGATAGAACTCTCTCGGCAAGCGGAATTTAGAGAATTGATGGTCGAGCTGAATGCACTTCCCTATCACTTCATGCTGGTGGGTTCAGCCTTGATTTCGTGGAAGATGTCTCACCGCGATTTTGACCTGAAGAAAAGCGAGCAGCAGTGCGAGCAAATTGAGAAGATTGTATCTCAGCTTCGCAGACAGGCTCTGCACCTGAGAAAGGAAAGGAAGGAGCTGAATGCCGGCAATCTAGAAAAGCTGGCGGACGAAGCCGAGAAAGTGCTCGGGGAGATAAACCGCTATCGCAATAACATCACCGATTCCGAACGGGTACCGGGAAGTTTCAATCGCCATACTTTTGCCGTTGCTATGGAAAACAGCATTGATTCGATGTTTTCTACCATCAAGACTCTCTCGGCTCAGGAATACTTGCAAGACACCACTGCGCGCGCCAGATACGAGAAACTTTTCCAAGCACAAATCGGACTTGTTTTTCTGAGCCTGTCCATAAGTTTTGGGCTGGCCTTTTTGGCTGCCTATATCCTTAGCCGCAAACTGGTTGGAAAAATCAGAACAGTCGAAGATAACTTCCGGAGGCTTGAAGAGAATAGAGAGCTTCTTCCCGCTTTGACTGGGGACGACGAGTTGTCAAATCTGGACAGGACTTTTCATGAAATGGCCTGCAAATTGTCTCAGGCTGAGGAAGAAAAGCGAAAAGGGCGCTTGCTCTTTAGTGCAAGGCTGAGGCTACCTATCGATCGACTCAGCTCGGATCTTTCCCTTATGCTGCGCGGCGTCTTGATGGAGCCTAATGAGCTCGGGCGCACGAGGCTAACGGCGGCAATAAGCAATCTGGCAAAACTCAATACGCTCATCGATGAGTTGCTCAATATTAACAATCTTGGCGTCCAGTCGAACCTTGTCCTCAACATGGTTCCGTGCCGCCCAGATCGCATAATAGAAGGCGCCGTTCAATGCGTGGAAGTTTTTGCCGAGCGAGAAAACCACAAGCTAATAAATAAAGCCTCTGAGGCAACAGCATCAAAACTGTCTGTTTTGGCCGATGCGGCTAAAATCGAGCAGGTTCTGATCAACCTGATCTCTAATTCTTGCAAATATTCAGAGCCGGGAGGGAGCATTGAGATACGCTGCGAGCAACAAGGCAGCCGGGTACGACTAGCTGTCAAAGATAGCGGCAATGGACTGAGCGCCGAACAATGCCTGAGAGTGTTTGAAAAATACGAGCAAGCGAATACTGAGGATAGCAACAAAGGTATTGGGCTTGGTTTGCCGATTTGCAAAAAGATTGTCGAAGAACACGGCGGCACGATTGGAGTGATAAGCGAAGCAGGAGAAGGCTGCCTTTTCTGGTTGGAGTTGCCCATTTTGAGCTGATTTCACTCGAACACCAGGGCGGACCAAGCAACTTAGAAAGTCAAACCAACAAATCAAATGGTGTCAACTTGATATGCTTACTTCTGGGTAGCCTTCCCCTGGGCATCCGGTGTAGTTTTTTGCGCCTGATTTGCTGATTTGGCACTTTCGACTAAAGCACCGAGTTCTTTCTGAATTGATTTTTCGAGAGCTTCTTTGTCTTTAGCTGCCAGAAGGTTGAATTCTGGGTCACCTTTCTTGAACGGTATCGCTGATACTTTGTCGAAATCCACTCCGTTGATGGCCGTAGTTGAGCGAACCAGAACATAAGCCGTGGTGTCACCGTCCATGATACTGCCCAATACCTTTACTCTCTTAAGTTCCGGAATGAGTGGAATTTCGGTACCAGGCTGATTTGCATACTGAACTTTGAGCATCTGCATTACTTTATCTAAATCGCTCGTGAGCAACATTCCCCAGCCCGAAGAATCTTTTTTGAGACTGACTACACTTACTTTGCTGAATACTTCAGGAATGCTCAGAATATAGATGCAATGCGCAATTTCGCCTTCGTTTATAACTCCGAGGATTCTTGTTGTCGCTTTGGAATACAGCTCGCTCACCTGAGGTGTGAACTGTCTTTTCATGAGGCGGACAAGAAATTGTTGAGGCGGAAGTTTATTTAGAGAATCTCTGTCCGGCACTTCGAACAGTCCAACGAATTTTTGTTCTTCTCCTCTGGATTTTGCCATGTCGGCGATTGCTAGCAGTGCTGATTTGAAGCACTCGAGTTCACTCGGCAACATCAGCTTTGCAAATTCGTCAGAGCGTCCTGCTTTCATCAGGGCGAACGACTTTTCGCTGACCTCTTTAGGGGACGACTGGGCCTCAACTTGGCAGTATCCAGGCGCACACGGTAGAGAGTACGTACTGCAGATCACTGTCAGCGCCAGGAATATGTTGAGAGATTTAAGAGCCGGCCGCATTGTAGTGTCTCGGAACTCCTTGAGGTGCTCGGCGAAGTTTTAGGCCACAGTGCTCTCCGGTTTTGTCAACCGATTGTCGCTGTCCACCCGACTGAATTACCCGCCTGTTTTTTCTTTAAAAATGGCTGCCCATAAAAAGGCTATTAAGAAGCCTAATTCTACAGCTAGGGGAAGCATGAGGAGTAAAGCTTTCCTATGCTTCTGCTCTTTTAAACATCTTAGTTTGTTTAGTGACCACTTCCAGTAAGCATATAGTCCGATTCCGTTGAATTCCATCATTCCCATTGCGCCATAAACGGCAGCGCCGCTTATGGAATTGGACCAGGAAAGAGTCTTCAGTATCATCCAGAAGCCCCATGCGCAAAGCGCGTAGGCGGCATATTGCATTATTGTTTTGATTGGCGGGTCGTCAATGGCAGTTGGAGGTGTCGTGTTGGGTGAAGTTTTTGCCTTCGCGATCTCTCCAAGTGCACGGGCAGAAGAGAAGAGCCCATGAAAAACACCAGCAATAAGCAAAAAAGAAACGGCATCAGAGCCAGGAAGAAATAATCCATAAGCGCAGATGCTTCCCATGGTCACTTGGCAAATACTAGTCCTTGGATGCGCTGCCACGCAATTGCTTCTCCTGATGGTCAATCACGTGTTGGCTCTGCTATCCTCCTCTGAACTTTCATGAGGAACGACCATGCCGACGCGCCAGTTGTCAAAGAAACCAATGCTCGCGGGAATCCTGGCTCTCTCATTTGCTCTCCTGGCTGTGCAAGGAATTGCGCCGAGCACAGCCTGCTGCTCAGTCGCCCCGGCTCGTTTCAGCAAGACAAAAGGATGGGTCGGCGAGGCACAAAAGGATGGCAAGCTGGTCCATATTCTGGCGTATGGAAATTCCGTTCAAAACCTAGCGGGCGGAAAGCGGACTAGTAGCGGCAACGCAATGTTCTTACCTATTCCAGCCGTTCCGGGCAGCATGACAGAGAAAAATCTCCTTGATATGTCGAAGGGCAAGCATGTTTTAGCAGACATGGAAAATGCATGCAGGTTTCAAACCAGAGGCGCGTTACGTCCTGGAGCACGCCCTTGGTCATTCGGTTCAGCCCCGCGGATTCAAGTGTTCGAACATGGCGTTTACACAGTAGTCTTGGCCCAGCACGCCAGCGATATTCCTGCTGCGCTGGCGAGAGTTCCGGTCAGCAAGCGCCCGGCATTAAACCAGAAGATCTTTTCCGCATATGAAAAATGGTATCCAAATTGGACATTTGCTCTCTGCTGTTTCGAAAATAAAGATGAGCAAATTGCTGAACCGATGCTCTGGTGGTATCAACCTCAATACCCAAATGTCCTATTCTTTCCCGCCCTTGATGCGCACACAGGAGATGTTCCTAAGCTGAATGAAGAGGTGGATACTGATCACTTTCTTGCCGCATCCAGCCCAAAACTTGATGAACTTCGCGCTAGAACTGTACCAGAGCTTGGCAAAGTCTATTATTCTGACCACGATTTGCCGAGCAACGTCAAAGCATTATTGCCTAAAAATGTGATCGGGCAGCAGTTCAACGATAAGGTATCCAACGGCGACTTTGTTATGAGCTGCAAGGATGTGCGCGCAGGAAACTTCTATCCTCGTCGAGTCGTACCGCCTGGTACAGACATTGCAGCAAAATTGCCAAACTTGAAAGATCTGGCAGGAAACCAGAAATTCTAGTTGCACTCATCGTGTGTGAGAGTGCAACTATTGATGCTTGCGGCCACTAGCGGAAGCAATACGATGTGAGGACCAAGCAGAGTTCGATAAAGGATGATGGGCAATGCTGCAATTATGCAGCATAGTCCCAAACCAATTCTGTCTGGTCGCGGATTTTTGTTTTGTCTGAGCGTAGCAATAAAGACTAAACCAAGTCCGAAGAAGAATGCTGTAAATTGAAAAAGCACCGTGAGCAGTCAGAGCTGATCCTCTGCGGCCGCTAGAATTAGAGCCGCAATAGGCGGAAACGTGACAGTTTGACGGCTAGTTTTTTGTTATCGGTAATGCCTGATCATTCGAACAATCTCTGACTCAAAGTAGTTTGGTCGATTAGTCATATTGGTTAGTCCAGGCCTGATTAGGCCAGCGCCGTTTGTAAAATTCGCCACGTTTTAGGTTGTAGTGTTTTCGATTTCTAAAGTTGGCAAACTTGAGGCTGGGAAATTTCAATAGGCAATCCGAATCCCCATCATCAACTATCGTGTACCCGCCAAGATCGATGTTTTCCAAGCTTGGAAGCGAAATAAGCGGTGATATTGAAGGAATTTTCCCTCTAATATCAATCGTTAGTTTTTTTAGCTTGGCGAGTTCCGAAAGAACTGAAACATCATTGAATTTACTGCACATGTGAATGCTCAATTCTTCCAAGTTTGAACAATCTCTGAGTTGACCAAAGTCTGAAAGAGTTTTCAAATGAATTAGCTCAAGTTTCGTGAGCATCGTTAGTTTTTCGAGTCCGGCAAGACTATGAATGCTCGATTGAGCGATGTCCAGAGTTTTTAGGCGAGATAATTTTTCGAGAAACTTGAGATCTTTTTCTTTGCTGTGGCTGATGCTCAGGCTTTCTAGCGATTTGCACTTAAGTATTGAGTTGGCTCCATTCCACCACTGAATGTTGCAGTGCCTCAAGCTGGGAATGTTCGGGAAATCGATTACCACGTTCGGAGGAGGCCAAATGTACAAGGTCTCTAACGCCGGAAGAGAAGTAAGTGCTTCAAATCCTGTCTGAACGGATGCCAAAATTTGGATGTTCCTAACGTTCTTAAACCCAGACAGAAAGCTAATATCGGAACCACAAAACCCATGTGCGTAATTAAGAACGACCTCAGTGACAGATGAAGCATCTATTTCACTTATTCCATGTGAGTTCCAGGGACCGGTAACAATGAGACGCTTACCGTCCGTGTAGAGTCCACCTGTTAGATTGAATCCTTTTGCTTTCATTCTTCTAGGCGAAACAAGAAGTGCCTGCGTTGTATCCGAAGCTTGCTACACGAGCATAGCTCCAACAAGCGCTGTGCAATGTGCACCTGGATTGCTGAGTTGCAATTTGATTGTCTCTGAATCATAGCCCCAGCATAGCCCCCGGGAAACATTGATTCTGCAAAGTATTGGGCGGTAAGAGACTCGAACTCCTAACCCCCTCGGTGTAAACGAGGTGCTCCACCATTGAGCTAACCGCCCTTGGTCAGGTAGTTTAGCACGAGGTCTTTATAAAGAGCCCCACTGGATGCCATGTTGTTTCATCGAATGCAATAAAATCGCCCAATTTTCCCAGTCTGCTTGCTCAGCCTGGGTTTTCAGTATTTCGAACTGTTCCAGGGTTTTTCCTGTTTACAACCTTCTGGCTGATCCAGAGAATAGGGTTTCTGATTTGCCGGTCGTTAAAAACATGAATAAATCGAGCCCGCCTGTCCTTATGTTGGTGGTTTCTTGCTGCGCGCGTTCATAGAACTCCGTATAGCCTCGCTGCTGAGGGCTGATGATTGATATAAACTCGATTCGCAAACACGAAAGGGCTCAGCGCCGCATTATTTTGCTCGCCAGCACGGAGTTTTTGCTTGCGACGATGGCGCTGTTTCAGATTCATCTGGACAATTCGTTGCACGATGGGATCCGAATTTTGTCCTTGATCGTCTTCGGGTTGACGTCGGTGCTCGGATACAGATTGCTGTTGGCGCCTGCGGCTTTGAAAGCAGGGGCTAGTGTTCCTGTCTTGCACTCGCCAGCTCGCGAATTGGTACGTATCAGCATTTCGCTGATAACGCTTCCAGCAATTTTGTACGTTGGATACGGTGAATTTCTTATCGTGCTGGATTCGAAATTTTGCAAAACGTATGTAGAGAAAGTTCTCGAGTATGCGGAGAGAAAGCGCCAGTTCGAAGGCGACAGAGTTGCAGATGACTTTGTTCGGCGTGCGGCGGAAGCGCAAGGTAAGAGAGCTGAGCGTCTTGAGTTGACTCGCCAGTGGTCAATTTCTCACTACGAAACTTACGTTGAATTGATGCGGCATCTCACAAAAGATTCCCACTTTGGTTTGGGTGTGATGGCGCGAATTTACGACAAATTTGGCGAAACTGAGAAGGCTGAGGAATTGTATTCTGAGAACCACCATCGGTATCACATGTCGACCCCGCAAACTCCTGAAGACTTTGCTCTTCTGGAGGCGCGCTTGCTTGATGTTCTGCGATACATTCCTGAAAAGGAGGCGTTGCAGAAGATCTGGTGGATGCCGAAAGTGATTGCAGACAAGAATGCTTCTGCTTTGAAGTTGGGACAGACCTGGTTGTCTTTTGACTTCCGTTCGAACATCTACGATCTAAGAGGTGTTGATCGGCCGATTGGTTTTGAGGAGAAGCGCGACTTTCCGATTATGAGTAAAGAAGATGTGGAATGGCTGCTTGCCACCATTGGAAAGGAGCGAGTCGCTCAGCATCTTCCGACTCTTGCAGAGATGTGTCCTGAATGGAAGACTTCCAAGTATGTCTTCGAATATGGTGTGATACCACCTATTGCTTTTGATGCACAGAGAATTCCGGATGTATTTCTGAATCAGAACAAAGAGAATAAAGCCCCACTCTCTTGGAGAGTGCCGCAATCATTGGCTGCAAGCCTGCCTCACGAAGAAGTGATTATGCCGATAAACACTTGCAAGAAATTGTTGGTGCTTGCGGGAGAGCCCGATGGATTCCAGCGACGCATCGATGAAGGACACATCTACTTTCTTGATCGTCCAATATCTCTCGAAGAAGCGAAGTTATCTGAGCGTGCGTACTATAAGAAGATCATTCGCCTGAAGCAGAAGTAAAAGGCTTCTCCAATCCTATTAATAGGAACGATATCGCTGGATTGCGTTGTCAAGCAGTGGTTTAATGCGCCTTCGGATAAAAACTCTTGGTTTCCGGGCACATTAGTAGGGCGGGACCTTATGTCCGGTTTCTAAAAACCCATCGTCATCGTGCTCGACGCGCGGGGATATGGTATCGGCTCACGCACATATAGGGGGGCTTCTGGCTTGCCGGAAGCAAAGGTAAACAATATGAGTAACGAGACATTTGACTACGATGATTTCGAATTGAGCACGAACGGCGAATCGAGCTCTGGAGGCACAGCCACTATGACAGCCGAACCCGATCAAGAACTCGATTTGGAAACAAGCTCCGACGAAGTCGGAACTGCACTTTCTATGCTGATTCGAGAGTCCACTGAAGCCGCTCAACAAGCTCAAGCGCAAGCTGAAGCCGCTGCTGCTGCAACTTATGATGAATCAGCAGATGCTAATTATGACGAGCCTGAGTTTGATACTCTCGGCACTGAAGTAATCAATTACGGTACTTCTGCTGCGGAGGAAATTGAGCAGAGTTCTGACACTCCTGCCGGTTATCCGCCTGCAGAGGGCATGTATACATCTAACAATATTGCGGCGCTCATGACACCAGAACCGGTATCTCAAGCTCCTGCCGCTCCTCAAATGGCCCCATCGCCTGCTCTTGCACCGGCTGCAAGCGTACCGGCTGCGGCGCCTGTTCCGACCCCAATGCCCACACCCGCAGCACCCGCTCCCTCTCCCGTTCTTGCACAAACAGCTCCCACTCCCGCTCTTTCACCGACACCAGCACCGGCTCCAGCTCTGGCAAATGTGCCAGCGCCGACTCCAGTTGCGGCAGCACCAACACCCACGGCTGCAGCACCAGTGCCCAGTGTCGCAGCACCAACACCTGTTGCAGCAGCACCCACACCCGTTGCAGCTGTGCCCACTCCCGTTGCTGCAACTCCAGCACCGGCACCCACACCCACACCCTCGGTAACCCCAGCTCCCACCCCAACACCGGCCAGGAATATGCAAACACTAGAACACATGCAAGCTACATCCCAAGCTAATCACCTCTTTAAGGCGAGTGAGTTTATTCGCAACTGGGTGTTAGCGAATCCCGATGATGACCAGGTATTGCAAGCCGGCTTCAACTGGGTTCAGAAGCATGAAGGGTCGGAGCACATCGGTTCCGCCATCAAAGGATTGCTCGAAGTCGGGTACAACCAACCAATGTTTACGCTTATCACCGTACGTTGGTTGACGGACTATTCCGACCACAATCTCGCTCCTCAAATTGTGCAGTTGCTGAGCCTCTAAGCTCACTTCTGACTAAACTTAAGCGACGACGTCCCCTTACCTTGACGTCGTCGCTTTTGCATGGCAATATTTTAGTAGTGAAAACGGTTTTCATTTGCCCGCTGGCGGCGAAAACTGTAAATTGCTGTCTGGCTTGGGTTTCGAGGAAAAGCGTGCACGCTCTCGGTGCTCTTGTCGGTTAGAAGTTAGACCGATAACGGTCTAACTTCCAGGAAATACCAGGAGACCCAAAATTTTTTTTGGAGATTGAGGGGATGTCTTTGCGATATACGAAAGCTATGTTTATGCTATCTGCTGCATATCTTTTGTCGTTCGTTTCATTCTCCTTTGCTTGCCCGGTGTTTGCCGAGCCGGTTTTTAAGATTGGCACCTCGGAGGTTGCGAAGTACGCGGACGCCCTCGCCATCGAGTGTCCGCAGCCGGAGATTCCGGCCAGCCTGCATGAGGAATGCTACAAGTCCTGCTGCCTGGCTCGTTTTTCGATCAATCATGAAGGCAAGCACGAAGTCTCAATCATCTCTTCGTCGGGCTCCGACGAGGTTGACGAAATCGCGCTCTCAACTTTGCGCCGCTGGAAGTTCAAGCCTGCTATGCTAAATGGCAAGCCAGTTCAGTCGGTGAGAAAAATCAAAGTCGAGTTCGAGGTTGAATGAACGTTCAAGGTTCGCACGGGCACAGTCACAATAAGGGTCCGCAAAGTCTAAGGTTAACAAAGGGCGCAAAGAAGGTTCTCGAAGTGCTTGAGCGCACGGACGAGTTGAGCAGTGCTCAAGACATTCATAGTGCGCTTCGTAATGAGGAAGACAGCCCGCCGGGTCTGACGACTGTCTATCGATCTCTTGAATCGCTGGTACAGCTGGGGCTGGTGCAGTCGGTTGATTTTGGCGACGGCGAAAGGCGCTACGAGATGGTGAAGCCGGGCGAGCACCATCATCACCTGGTTTGCGAGAAATGCCGCAACAGTGTGCACCTCGACCAATGTCTGGTTCAGCAGCTCGAAGAGTCCATCAGAGCCAAGTACAAGTTTGAAGTACGCGGGCATATTCTGGAAATTTTTGGACTTTGCGAACAGTGCCAGGAAGCTATGGCTCCGGCAGGCAAAAAGTAATTTCTTGTTTTTGATTCTTTTCTGCTGAGCAAGCCCTGTTGGACTTGCCAGATTTCTTACTCTCGTTTAATGAAAAATGAAAACGATTTCCATTTACAAAATGGGCTGGGTGGCGTTCAATATATTCAGTGCAAAAGCCGCCGAAAGTAATTGCTGCTTTTAGCTTTGCGCTGCCGAGCTAATCTGCGGCGAAAAGGTCAACTCCCGGTAACCATAGGAAGGATGCAGGAATATGTCTGCATTTCTCGTTTTTGCGCGCATTTGCGCCATAACTCTTGTCGCTTTGACAACAATAACCCCAAAAGCAATGGCTCAGGCAAAATCGCCTGAAGCACCGCCTGCTGTCGAGTCGCCTGCGCAAAATTCTAGTTCGTCGCCTCAATTGCGCGACACTCCACTGCCGCCCCCACCGACTGACACACCTCTGCCGCCAGCTCCGACTGTTACACCTCCGCCGCCGCCAACTTCAGTTACACCTCCTCCTTCCAAGCCGTCTTCCAATGCTTCCACGAAGGCGTCTACTCCTGCGGTCGTTCCAGAAATAAATATAGAGCCGCCTGCTAAGGGCAGAAGCACCATATATGGTGTGGTCAAAGATGACGCTACACGCAAGCCACTTGCCAAAGCACGAATTGTACTGTCAGGCAAAGACGAAGAACATAAGCGTCACCATCTCGAGACCGGTCCCGACGGCTCTTACGTCTTTAGGGACATCGAGCCGGGCAACTGGACATTGACCTTTTCGCACAATGAGATGCTGTCGCATACAGAAGAAATTTCGATTGCGGCCGATCAGTCGAAGGGCGTCAATGTTGTTCTTGAAGATTTAGAACCTGTCGATGTGATGCGTGTCACAGGCAAGCGTACACTCATACACCCTGAGAAAATCGGCAGCACCACCAATATTCCGCGTCGCGTTTTGGAAGAGTATCGCTCGGGAAATGATTTGCGCCAGCTAATTGAGAGCACTCCGGGCGTTATTACAGACACTTACGGCAATATCATCACTCGCGGCGAGCACAATTCTATCAACTACGAATTGGACGGGGTCGTGCTTCCGGAAGCCGCCGGCGTGCTTCAACAGTCGCAACCCGCGACGCCGCGTTCTTTGCAATCTATGCAGGTGGACATCGGTGGCTACGAAGCTCACGACGGTGGTGGTCCTTTGGGCGCTATCGTGCGCATGAAGTCGAGAAACATCGAGGCCAAGCCGAAACTAACAGTCGGTGGTCAAATCGGCGGACCGATGGCTGGCAACGTCTACTACGACACTACAGGTGCATTCAGTGCTGATCCGCGCAGCAAGTTGCATCGTCTGCGCTGGGAGTCGTCCGGGCAGTTCATCGGCACTTCTTACCGGTTGGTGCCGTACACAAAACAGTATTCGTACAACCAGGGAATGGACATCAACACACTTTCAAAGCTTGAATACAAGCCGAACGAGCGTGATACGTTCCGTTTGACTGCCGGTATCAACCAGAGTTTTATGCGTGTTCCTTTGCCGCAGACTTCCGCTTCGCTCGGCGTCAAGCAAAAGCAAACGGATATGCAGAACTTCATTATTGCTGCCTGGCGTCGCACAGGACGGCGCTTCTACGACGAAGCAAATATCGCCCTTACTAACGCTTTCTACCGAGAGACTTTCTCGAGCCGTGGACTGGTTTTCGATCCGCTGCCTGTCGTCAATGGAGAAGAACCGCAGATAAACAGTGTGCAGCCGACTGCCAGGCGCTTTAACTATGTTTTCTCTGCACAGGGCAACGTGAAAAAGCTCGTTCGCACCCACCATCTCGAGTCGGGTTTTTACTCGGAAATCCGTCCAGTGCAAACATCCTACGGCGCTATATATAGAAATGCCAATCTGGTCGCCTCGGCTGATTCTCAAGGCGCCTTGCCTTATGGAGCCGTGATCAATCCATTTACATTTGAAGTCGGCGGTCCCAATATCACCGGTGGTATCACTAAATTCAACGGCTTTCGCTATCTGCAGAGCGGTTGGTTGCAGGATACCTGGAAGCCGAAGGAAGGCTTCCTGAGGCGCCTCACAGTCAACGCAGGTGTGCGCGCCGACGTCTATCATGGAGTCTTCGGAAACACCCTGAAGGTCGCTCAAACGATGCTGACAGTGCCCGGGGTCGAGCCTTTCGATCTCACACCGTTCAAGCGCCAGACAGTTACCGACGCGCAGGCGAGCGGCCGCTTCGGAGCATCCTTTGTGATTACACCGAATGCGGTGCTGAGAGGTTCTTATTCCAATATCTTCACGCCGCCGCCGGTAGATGTTTTTGTCACCGCACCGCTCATTGAAGATGGTCAAACCAACGGGATATACAACGGAACCATAAGACCTTTGAGAGCCACCCGCGGCAATCTTGTTGACGTCAGTCTGGAGAATCAGTTCGGTCCACGTCTGGTGACGCGCACTAACTTGTACTATAAGAAGCTGAATAATTTCGGGGATTCCGGCGTAATTCAGAACACGCCGCTATACAACCGTCTTCAACTTTCGAATCAAGAGTCGTACGGCGTGGAGTCGAGGCTGGAGCTAAAACCTGCGCGTGATGGTTACGGTTTCAACGGTTTTGTCTCCAGCACAGTCCAGGTGGCCTACCTACGCGGCACTGGCGCTGTCACCGGCGGCATTTATGAATTCGAAGAAGGTCCAAGAGATAAGTATCCCGACCACGACAGGCGTTATTCTCTGACGGCTGCCTACGGTTATCGCTCCAAGCGCGGCTGGTGGGTGCTCGCTGATGTGCAAACCCTTTCCGGCCTGCCCAATCGACTGGACCCCGACATTTTCGGACCACAGCCGAAACGCACGCCCCGCATTACTCTTCTGGGTTTGAGCACCGGCTACAACACGCCAAAATCAGTTCGAGTTAACCGTCTTATACCGTCCAGTTTCGATGTGAGAATCGATAACATCCTTAATGAAAGAAAGCCTACTAATTTAGGCAGTCCGTTCCAGGGAACCAGGTTCCTGTTGCCGTTTCGACTGCTTTGCGGGGCTTCGTGGCAGGTCTAAAAACCTGATGATAAGATAGAAATACAAATGAATATCGTTTTCACGTGGCAAAATGCAGTAATAACAGGTGTTTTGAGCAAAAACTACGTCGAAGGTAAGTCGCGATTACTGACCCTGCACAGCACGAAAAGGTTGCCTTCGAAGGCAAAGAGTTGGTAGTGGAAGTTCATTCCAGCAGCCAATGCTGTGGCGGTCATGCTCATGAATCAAAGGTGGAAACTGCTATGCCGGCAACCGTTCAGACATCCGACTCGTCGAATTCGCTCAAGTCGAAGTCCTCTGGATGTTGCGGGGAAAAAGGACACAAGCACGGACAGGGGCATGGGCAAGCTCAAGGGCCGGCTCAAGGACACGGGCACTCCCACGGTCACTCCCATGGTCATGGCGAGCGCAGACTTCCTGAAGGTGCCACAAGCTCTTTTTCTACTGTTCTGGGCGATGAAGTGCTCGTCACCGCCGCGGAGAGCAAGGCTCATCAGGAGCACCACAAGAAGGTTCAAACGACACTGCTTCTGGACAACCTGGGTATCTTCGCATCGACTCTCTGCTTGATTCACTGCATGGCAATGCCTTTCTTGATTGCATTTTTGCCCTTTCTCGGGTTGCAGTTTCTCGAAGGAGAGTTGGCGCACAGGGTAATCGCACTATTTGTTTTCGGCTTTGCTATTTTTGCGATCGGACCAGGATATATGCAGCACCGCCGTAAGCAGGTGCTTTTGGCCACGGTGCTCGGTTTGACTCTTGTAGCAGGAGCGCTTCTTGTTGCGGGACCTTTCTTCGGCGAGCAATACGAGCTGCCGTTCATCACCACAGGCAACCTGATACTGGTCATCACGCACCTTCGAAACAGGAAGCTGTGCCAATGTGTTCACTAGAATATTTTTTGACCAACAGTCATAGCCGCCCTATTTCGGTCGGTCTGTATATCAGTGTGCCTTCACTAATAAGAGCTTTGGCGATTCGCTACTTCGGCTAGTCTGCGCAGACTCGGTCGTTGCTTAAAATGAGACTTCGAATTCGAATTGGTCCAGTTTGTCCAGTTCGCCAATTTGTCGACCTACTCGGTGTCTTTCTTCAGCGCCAATTTTTTCTTGGTGCTCTGCAATCTGCTGATGCCGTCGCGGTCAGTCATGATGAGCAGTCTGTCGCCGACGGTGAGAACTTTGGAAGGCGGCGGGTTCCAGTCCAGATTTCCTTCTTTCTCGTGCATGAGCACTGTGACTTCATGCTTATAACGGACATCATCAATGGTTTCACCAACCAGCGAGCTGTTTGCTTCGACTGTTAGCTGATATGCATTGATGGTCATGCCGCCGAACTCGAATGAATCGATGATGTTTTCGCTGATCGCTGCCTGCGCGAACAATCGTGCCGAACGCGCCGAGGAACTGTAGACTCCGTGAATTCCCAGGCTCTTTTGAACTTTTTTGGCCAGCTTCTGATCGAACATACGAATAATTATCTTGATGTCCGGATTGTATTCTCTGGCTGTCAGAGCTGTTTCTAGATTGACCATATCGTCATTGGTGACGCAAATAACCGCTTTTGCTTTTGCCAGATTGGCGTTTTCCAGCAAGCGTGTGTCGCGCGCATCACCAAATAAAACAGGAATGTCGCTTCCGGCTACTTCGTGAGCGAAGCGCGATTCTTTGTCGGCCTCGATCACTACAATCATTTCGTCGAATTGTTTCAGGTGCTGCACCACGCGCACGCCCACATTGCCCAGTCCGCAGATAACAATGTGGTTTTCGAAATTTGCAGCGAGCATTTTTTGCCACTCCGTTGAGTATCGTTTTCTTTGTATAAGGATGTTGCCGAGGTGTACGACGCCTTCGGCGATAACCAGCAGGCCCAGCAAGGGCAGAAAAAAGAATAGAGGCGCCACTCTCCAATCATCTGAGTAGTTGAGAGGTGTTTCGAAAAACATCATCAACCACGTGCAGTACGCGGTTTGCATCCACGACATACTGTGGTGAGGCAGATCTTCTTTAGGGTAATACAAGAAGAGCAGTGTATTGGAGATGGCGAAAGTGATCACCAGAAGAAAGAAGAAGTTGTGAAACTCTTTCCAAAGCACCCGCAAGAAAAGAACGAATCGTTTCGCCTTCTTTTTGAGCTCTGAAGATGAAACCTTTTCCACAGGCACCGTCAATACTGAATTTGGGAACTTTTGGGCTTCCTTGCCGTCAGGTTTTGCAGTAAGTATAGCGGACGCCCATTCTAAATTAGCTCATTTTAATTCTCTGTCGAAATCGTTGGACAGGTTTGAAACTTTACACATGTAAAGTAGCTGGCGTGTTATCATTTTTCGGCTGTTGACTGGTGTATGACATGCAAGCTATATCTGCCAGTTTTTCGTCCAGAGCTAAGACCTTCGCATTAGCGATTGTACTGGCTGCAGTTGGCGCGTATTTCGTGGCACCAAATATGGTGCTGGCTGCGGATGATAATGAAGACACAGTCAAACCGGCAATTGCCGTGTCGCATGCATCGGCATCAGG
Organism: uncultured Candidatus Obscuribacterales bacterium; assembly: GCA_964493595.1. GTDB lineage: Bacteria > Cyanobacteriota > Vampirovibrionia > Obscuribacterales > Obscuribacteraceae > QKMZ01. The sequence continues at coordinate 16,720 of CAZBOX010000096.1, forward strand.
AATTTCAAGCGCAACGGCAGACTCATCTGTAGCGGAAGTTTCCCCTGCGCGAACAGTGGATGTGATACCGGTAGTGCACGTCATTAATTTCGAGCGTGTTTCTCCGACACTATTGCGGGGTGGTGCGCCTTCAGTTCAAGCACTGAAAGAGCTGAAAGCTTGTGGTGTAAAAACTGTCGTCAATTTGAGAGGCGATGGTGGAGCGTCAAAGAAAGAAGAACGCGCTGCAAAAGAGATTGGGCTTGATTATTACAACATCCCAATGGGTTATACCGATCCTAATTTGGCTAAAGTCTCGAGCGTTCTGGATATAATGCGCGACCCGGCCAAACAGCCTGTCTACTTGCACTGCATGCAAGGGGCGGATAGGACAGGCATGATGGTTGGCATACACAGAGTCTTATCGGATGGATGGCAATTCGACCGAGCCTATTCTGAAATGCGCCACCACCACTTCAAGCCGTTTCTCATTCCCATGAGAAGGGCCGTGCAAGCCTTTGCAGATGGCAAATACACCTACGTGGAGCGGCAGGGTGTGAGCATCGCTGGAGTTGCCGCTAAGCCGACCGGTGCGAAAATCGCAGCTGACAAACCTCTCTGATAGCGGTTTTTCTGCCGCCATCTAATTGGTGAAACGTGAAATCCAGAATTATGGCGTGCCGTTGCCGCCACGAGCCTTAACGTCGTTCCACAGAGCCTGTTCGTCATAAGTGTCAGCGTTGGACACTTCATTAGGACCGAATTCTCTGATTACGGAATTGCGTCTGTTTTGCTCAAGCGACATCATGCCCGGGTCGAGGTCATACAACCTGTATAACGGGTCAAGAGACGTATGCATCTGAGCCAATATGCTTTCCACCTCTGTGCCAATCAGCTGAAAAGCTGCTTTGGCTTGCGGAGTACTTGCATGTGTATCTATATCGTCAGCCAGGCGAACTAAACGGTCGGTTTCCTTGACCAACTTCGTAAGCAGCTGCAAAACAGAAATATCTGTTGTGCGGTTATCTTCGATCATCGGCACTTCCTCTTCTCCTATTAAATCACCTGAAAGCGAAGGGCGACAGCACTTAGTTCAAGTACTGAGAACTTCTGCGAACATTTGACCGGTGCATTTAATTCTGCGATCATAGCCGCCAGTGAGGCATTCAAGCCGTGACAGGCGGCGTTTGCGCGCCACACTCTATTTGAGATTGCCCAAGAATTCTTCACGAATAACGGATGAATCAGCCCGATACCGCGGTAAATATTCCTCTCCTTGAGATCCAGGGATTGAAGACAGTCTTCCCTACTGAAAATGGGCTGGCTGTCGCAGTCGATGATCTTGGTTTTTCAGTGCAGAAGGGCTCTGTGCTTGGCATCGTCGGTGAATCTGGCTGTGGTAAGTCCATCACTTCTTTGTCTGTTTTGAGACTGGTCCCGCCGCCTGGTCGTATTGTTTCGGGCAAGATTCTTTTTGAGGGGCGCGACCTCTTGACCCTGTCGGAAGCGCAGATGCGCTCCGTGCGCGGAAATCAGATCGCGTTGATTCCGCAAGACCCGATGACTTCTTTGAACCCGGTATATACCGTCGGCGATCAGATTATGGAAGCAATCGAGTTGCATCAGAAGGTCGGCAAGAAGGAAGCCAGGCAGAGAGCTATTGAAGTTCTCGACCAGGTGCGCATTCCTCAGGCTGCCAGTCGTATCGACGATTTTCCTCATCAGTTCTCAGGCGGCATGCGCCAGAGAGTGATGATTGCCATGGCGCTGTCTTGTAATCCCAAACTATTGATTGCCGATGAGCCGACCACGGCCCTCGATGTGACGGTGCAGGCGCAGATACTGGAACTGCTAAGGACCATTCAGAGAGAGCACGGAATGTCCATACTTCTCATTACTCACGATCTCGGTGTAGTGGCTGAGATGTGCGATAACGTAGCCGTGATGTATGCAGGCTCTGTTGTCGAAATGGCTGAAGTAAACGAGCTTTTTAAAAACCCGCTTCACCCTTATACGATCGGTTTGATGAATTCATTGCCGCGTCCGGGCAATAAGCGCCTGACACCTATACAGGGCCAGCCGCCCAGCCTGGTCGATCTTCCCAAAGGTTGCCGCTTTGCCGACCGCTGCCTTCTTGTAGAGCCGAAGAGCCGAGAAGCAGTGCCGCCCCTTGAAGAGAAAGCGCCCGGACATGTGGTTCGCTGCGCGGTAGTTAAAGGACCGACTACAGATGTTCGATTAATTCCACAAGAGGTGCATTGAGATGGTAAGCGACAGCGCGACCAAGAACGCGACTAAGAACGCGACCAGGAACGGGACCAAAAGCGCGAGCAAAAACGACACCAGAAAAGAGACCAAGAACTCGACCAAATTCGCGGACAACACAAATAGAAAAACGGCACCACAGAGTAAAGTCATGACAGCAAAAGATATTTTTCGTATTCCGACAACGTCTCAAATAAGGCG
>CAZBOX010000097.1:0-19138 GCA_964493595.1 uncultured Candidatus Obscuribacterales bacterium
TCGGCGAGGAGTATTGCCGGCTTTTCGACAAGTGCTACGACGTGCACTGCAACGTAATGCGTTACTTCAACGTTTACGGTCCACGCCTTTCGGGAGAAGGTGCATATGCGCTCGTGATGACCATCTTCTTGAAACAGCTGCGAGCCGGAAAGCCGCTTACCATTCATGGAGAAGGTCTGCAAAGCCGTGATTTCATCCATGTGCGCGATGTGGCGAGAGCCAATATTCTGGCCTTCGAATCACCGCTGCATGGTCGCACTTACAATGTCGGCAGCGGCACTGTAGTTAGTGTCAAAGAATTGGCCAACATGATCTCGACCAACCAGATACACGAAGACAGGCGGGCGGGCGATGCCGAAATCACACTTGCCGACATTTCCAGGATCAAAGAAGAACTCGGCTGGAGCCCGGAAATTTCCTTCGAGGAAGGGATGAAAGAACTCCTCCAGGAGAAGGACGAAATTCAACAAGCTAGAGCAGGAGCAGTTTAGAATGCAGGCGCCCGAGAAAACCAAAACTCTGGGCAGGGTTACATCCCTTTCAATTGCAGCGCCCGCTTACAACGAAGGCGAATCGATCGCCTCTATAGTCAGCACCTGGAGCGAATATCTGAGTAAGATGGACGCTCTCAAAGACTTTGAAATAGTGATTTGCAATGACGGAAGCAAGGATAATACGGGCGCCATTTTGAATGAAATGAGCAGCAAAGATCCGCATATCAAGCCGCTCAGCTTTGCAATCAACCAGGGAGCGGCAGCAGCGCTGTCACATGCCATCCACAACACACGGCATGCTTGGGTTTTGCTGCTCGATTCAGATGGACAATACGGCATCGAAAATGTCGTAAAGCTGATTGCAGAGGTGGAAAACCATCCAGAAACAAAGGCCGTGATTGGCGTTCGCACTCATAAACACGACAGCGCCTTCACGCAATTCGGTTCTGCCGCCAGCGGTTGGCTCTGCAACCTCTTTCACGATACTGAATATCGTGACTTCAACTGCGCTCTCAAGCTGGTAGACGGGGAGATATTGCGCTCGCTCACTCTGGAAGCCAAAGGGCTCAATTATTCCGGGGAAGTCTCATCCAAATTGATAGAAAGAGGCATCGTCTTTCGTGAAGTCGAGGTCGAGCACCAAAAGCGCGTCGCCGGTCGCAGTTCTTCGCAGAACATGAAAGCTGCATGGCATCGCCTTCTTTTCGTCATGTATCTCGGCTTTCGCCAGTTTCTTCTGCGTGAGAAAGTTCTGCAGGTGCGCAAATAATGTCGATGAAAGCACCTGCTAATCCAAGCTCATTGCTAGCGGCCATCGCCGCGATGATGCAAAACCAGCCTCGCAGCGGCAAAGAAGCCAGCACTGACGGCTATATCAAAGTCTCCTTGTTCTGCGGCGGGCGTGGCAGTGCCAGCTTGATTCAAGAATTTACCAACAGCCAGAAAGTTCATCTGTCTCTGATCGTCAATGGCTATGATGACGGTCTTTCTACGGGCGAATTGCGCGACCTGGTTCCGAATATGCTCGGGCCTTCAGACTTCAGAAAAAATCTCTCGCGCCTGCTGGATCTTCATTCCAACGAGCAGTACACATTGCAGCAGGTGCTCGAATATAGATTTCCAAAAGACTTCTCGGCGGTGGACATCCGCGCCTTCGAAGAGTATGTGGAGAATCCCGATACTCAGCACTGGCTGCCCTCGCCTCTGGATACTCTTTTCGGCGAGATGCAGGTGAATGCCCGCAAATCCGTTCTGAAAAGGATAAGGCGCTTTCTTGCTTATAAACGTGAGCACGAACAGTCCTTGAACTATTCCGATTGCTCTCTCGGCAATCTGGTCTTTGCGGGCGCTTATCTTGAATCAGACAACTTCAATGCTTCGGTCCGAAATCTCGCCTCAGACTTCGGATCTTTCTCGGAATTGATCAATGTAACGAAAGGAGAAAACCGCATTCTCGTCGCGCTCAAGACGGATGGAGAACTGCTCGGACGCGAATCGGAAATCGTCGGACCGCAGAGCAAGACTCCCATTGCAAAACTCTTTTTGCTCGAGAAGGGACTTGACGAAAACGACCGAAAAGCGCTCGCCGAGATGAGTTATGACCAGAAGGTCGAATTTCTTTCAGCGCGCAATTGTGAGGTGACGATATCACCTGATGCAGACAGAGCGCTGAGAAATTCCGACATAATTATCTTCGGACCAGGCACCCAGCACTCGTCTCTGCTGCCCAGCTATTTCACAAAAGGTCTGGCTGAAGCCATTCAGGAGAACGCCTCGGCGACCAAAGTTTTCGTCGCCAACCTTGATGAAGATGCGGACATACAAGGACTGACCGTCTCCGATTTGCTCGACAAAGCACTGGACATGTTGGGCGATCCTGAAGGCACTAAAGGGCTCATCAATTATGTGCTCTGCGATAATTCTGCAGCTTCCAGAAAAGCCGGAATTCTGCCAGGAAAGGCGACCGGCGAGACTTATAAAGGCGCAAAAATCGTCACGGGCGCCTTTGAAAGTGCGAATAAACCAGGCACCCACAACGGTTACAGCGTTGTTCAAAAAGTGCTGGAATTGTACGAGCAGGAGAAGAACAAATCCACCAATCTCAGTTCTCTCGAGATTTACATCGATTTGCGCAACCGCAGCCAGGCTCTAGAAGCCGTCCTGCAAGAATTTTCCGACTTGCCCTGGACAGAGCAATTCAATAGCGTGCAATTGAGGGTCAACAGGCTGCCTGAAAAGGACGCTCGCCTGCCGTCATTTGCATCAATCACACGTTCCGACTACAAGGGTTCGTTCACTGAAGTAGATGCCCTGCTCAACTGGCTCGCCCACAGCAATTCGGAATATCTAGTCACATTGACCGGCGACGGGCAATACAGGCTGGCCGACATTCTAATCGGCATTCAAGTTCTGAAGCTCGGCTCTTTTGGAGTCCTCTACGGGTCACGAAACCAGAGTCGCCGCCAGTTCAACTCTTCGCTCGATTCAGCATACGAACATTGGCTGCTGCGCTCGATCGGCTGGTGCGGAGCTTTCATATTCTCTGCCTTTTTCAGCTTGATGTCACGGCACATTTTCAGCGATCCGTTCACCGGTTTTCGCATCTACAGGCGCAGCAAGTTCGATGAGAAATTTGTCGAAGCTCTGAGAAAACGCGGCTATGTCCCTCCTTCCACTGTGACCAGGCTGATGTTGAAACACCGAATCGAAATTGCCGAAATCCCTGTAAAATATCGCACATTCCGCGGCTTCACTCGCCCGGGATGGCGCATCTGGCGAGGTTTAAGAAACCTGCTCGGTATTATTTACTGATGTCTGGAAAAGGGTCTCATCACTCACTTCTCAAAAGAGCCAGCTGTTTTCTCTTCGACCTGGATGGAACGCTCATAGACAGCAGCCCCTGCCACGAGAGAGCATTCTTCAGCACCCTGGAAATCGACCAGCCCCATCTGATCGATGCTTTTGTTTATGAAGAACACAAAGGCAAAAGCACGAAAGAAACTTTCCAGTCGCTCGGCATTTTCGATCCGGACCTGCTGACATTAATGACGCAAAGGAAGCAAGAATTCTACAGGCAGATGGTCGAAGCCGGTGAGGTCAATGCTTTTGCTGGTGCAGAAGACCTCTTGCAGGCGCTACAGAGCCGTGGGCATCGAGCCTGGCTGGTAACAGGGGCAAGCAGACGCTCGGCCGAATCAGCCCTGGCAAAGCTCGGTCTGATCAATTATTTCGAGGCCCTAATAACCGGCGATCAGACACCGAAAACAAAGCCGGCGCCGGACCTCTATCTCAAGTGCCTGGCCGACCATTCGATCGACCCTGACAGTGCCGTCGCTCTCGAAGATGCGCTGCCTGGTATACAATCTGCACAAGCTGCAGGCTTGACGGTGTTGGCTGTCAACAATTCAGAGCTTTCTCACTTACCAGAGTTTGTTGGATCTCTCAAAGACCTGCTCGATAATTGGCTCCTTTTGAAAAATGACTAGAATTTGCGCAGTGATTCCAGCAGCCGGTCGGGGAAGCCGACTGGGATTGGACTGCCCGAAAATACTGGTACCCATAGAGGAAAACCTTTCTGTCTGGGACGTTCTGCACAATTCGCTGGCAGCAGTTTCAGAACACATTCATGTCGTCCTGGCACCGCCGGCGATGGCGCAATTCGCTGCCGTGCTGGAGAAAGAAACGCAGCCAAACAGAATAACCACCAGCGCACAAGCAGTTCCGCTCGGCATGGGCGATGCCATATTTGGAGCAGAGCCTTTCTGGCGAGATTTCGAAACCATTCTAATCGTCTGGGGAGACCAGGTAAATCTCTCAGCTGAGACACTGCGGCAGGTGGCCGACAGAACGGCAGCAGAGCGAACAATGGTGCTGCCGCTTGTCGAATGCCAAAAACCATATGTGCAATACGACCTCTCTTCAGGTGTACTGACGAATGTGCGCCAGAGCCGTGAAGGGGATGTGATGGACCCGGTAGGCTTTTCTGATGTGGGAGTTTTCGCGCTCTCAGTGCCTGGACTGCTCTCCTTGTGGCAGCAATTCGTCTCAATGAGTGTGGTGGGAGCTCAAACCAACGAATTGAATTTCTTGCCCTTCTTGCCTTTCCTTTCGCAAAACTGCCACTGGAATTTGCGCACAGTCATAGTTGCCGACCCGGCAGAAGCGCTCGGCATCAACACTCCTGAAGATCTGCAAATAACCAGAGAAAGATTTGCCAGGCTAAAGCAGGTCTGACGCCAGTAAAAAAAATTGCTGCGATGCTCTGAAACCCAGTTATAATGCTGGACGGCAACCTACGCTCGTATATCGTATTGCTATAAAAAACAACCAAGGAGTATCAATGCAGATCCATCCGCTCGTTCCTATGCGCAAGGCTGCCGCACTTCTAGGCGTTGAAAAAGATCAGTTGAAAGCGAAGCTCGCTTCAGGAGAAATCAAAGGCGAGCAAAGACGGGTAGGCTCTAAAGACAAATGGTTCGTCTATGCAGGCGAAGTCAGCAATCGCATCGATACTGAGCGCTTACCTGAATTGATGAGACGCACTGACGGCCAGCTTGCCCTGGAAGTGGAAACGATGCCCGAGTCTGACCCTGCCACTCTAGAAGATCTGGACACTTTCTTCGAAGAGAGCAAAGCAGAGCTTGCCGAGCAAATCGTTGAGAATGTCGAAACCAATCCAGATGTAGTCTTTGCCGAAGGAGTAGTAAAAGCAGGACTGCCGGCGCCAGCCGATCTAAACCAGGTTTTCGAATCATTGACGGTTGTTTTTGCTCAGAAACTCTCCGACGAGTATCAAAAAGCGCTGACCGCCGAACAGAAGGCCAAAACCGCCGAGACACGCGTAAAAGCTGCAGAACAAAGAGCTCAGGCATACGAAGAGAAGATCAAACGGCTGGAAGTTCAAAGAGACGAAGCGCAGTATCTCGTGGACGAAAGAAATTCGACTATCGCCGAGATGGAAGCACAGGTGCGGGAATTACAACAACAGCTGAATGCGAAAAAACCAACCTTTTGGCAAAAGGTCTTCGGTTCCTAACTGGAAAGATTGAAGCAACGCATAAGCCGGGTTCTGTGTTCGACTGTCATCTCTCTGGGAGTGTGGTCTCCCACACCCTCTAGCAGCATCGGCAACCTGGGGTGACGGGCCGCCACTTTCCCAAGCTATACCTTCGCCTTGCACCTTCAGCGGGGTTTACCTAGCCAAGGCCTCTCGACCTTGCTGGTGCGCTCTTACCGCACCGTTGCACCCTTACCAGACAAGCGATCTTCACTTTCGCTCAGACCCCTTACGAACTGGCGGTCATCATTTCTGTGGCACTATCCTCACGCTCACGCGCACTGGGAATTACCCAGCAACCAGCCCTGCGGTGCCCGGACTTTCCTCACCTCACCGATTGCTCGGCAAAGCGCGACAGTCTGCGCTACTTCAAGAGCCATTATACGCTCACTGGATACCAGGCTTCCGGCAAAAGTGACAAGTATCTGAACTCGCCGTCGCGCCTCGCTAGCTGTAAGCGATATAGTGGACGACGGCAAGACTGGTTAGCAAATGCCGGCCAGGCACGCTTTGCTAGGTTCACGAGAATTGTTCTGCGTACAAATCCCTCTATTGCGAGACCGTCAGAGTTCGCGAATGTTACGGGTTTGACGCCAGTTCGACGAAGAAGCTCAGTAAAAGCTAGCGCAACTTAGCACCCCTAAACATGCCGCCCGCGGGTCTTGCCGTACGCGTGAAATCAGATACTAGCGAGAGTCTCATACCGGACAAAAGAGCCGTAATCCAAGGCAGACCGTTCGTTTACATCAGGTTCGGCGGCACTTGTGCGAGCTTGCCGATAGAAATAGTCGCTTGCTTTTCCCCTTGGCGACCTTCTAGGGTCGAGTTATCCACCTTTACATCCTTTTCTGCATAGAGAAGTTTCAGTCCCTAAAACCCTTTGCGTTTCCTCCGTTTTCGAATTCAGATGTCCCGTGTGGGATGTCGGACGGATTATGCGCATCGGTACGGGGGTGGTGGCTCAGTCATGCCCACTGGAACGGGCTTCAAATATATCCGTAAGGAGATCTATGAAAAACATGAATGGCACAACCACTAACGTGTCCGCTCTCGTGAGCGGCACCAACTCCAACGTCGACAGCAGCGCTAACCAGCCTCTGTCTTTCGAAGCTCTTCTGGCAGCCTACGACATGCCGCGCGCGCTCGCGTACGGGCAGGTCGTCAAAGGCCAGATCCTCGACTACGGCGACAACGCCCACTTCTTCGTCAGCATCGGACAGAAGTCGGACGCGCTGCTGCCCAAGAAGGAAGCCGGCGAACTGAAGCCCGGTGACGAAGCCGAGTTCCTCGTCGTCTCCGACGGCGACAGCGACGAAAGCGTGACGCTCTCGTTCACTCGCCTTCAGCACCAGCGCGAAGTCGACGGCGCCTGGGCGGCACTCCTGCAGCTCGTCGCCTCGGGTGACGTCACGCAAGTGACCGTCACCGGCGTCGAGAAGCGCAAAGACGACGACCGCATCTCGGGCGTGAAGGCCTCTTTCCGCGGACTGCTCAAGGGCTTCATTCCTCTGTCGCTCGTGCAGGGTTCGCTGGAAAGCCTGATCGGCTCGACCATCCCGGTCAAGGTGCTGAAAGCCGAGGACAAGGGGCGCTTCAGCAACATCCTCTTCAGCAACAAAGCCGCCAACGAAGCGCTCGTCGGCAGCGCCATTGCCGGTCTCGAAGAGGGTGCGGTGGTGACGGGCACGGTCACGAAGATCATGCTCGAGAAGAAGGATGCTCGCAACGAAGGCGCCCAGCGTCGGGAAACCGGCGTGTTGGTCGAGTTCCAGCCCGGCGTCAGCGGCTTCGTCCACAAGAGCAACATCAGCGATGCGCGCGGCGTCAAGCCCAGCGAAGTGCTGAAGGTCGGCCAGGTCGTCCAGGTGAAGATCATCAGCATCGACACCGAGGCGCAGCGCATCTCGCTCAGCTACAAGGATGTGGAAGCCAACCGCCAGGCGATTGCCGAGCAGCAGGCTGAAGCAATCCGCGGACAGCTCGGCGCCCTCACCGTCGGCGAGAAGCTCAGCGGGCGGGTCAAGCGCGTGCTTCTGGAGCGGGATTCCAGCCCGGCGTCCGAACGGCGCGAACTCGGTGCGATCGTCGTGCTGCCCAACGGCACGGAGGCCTTCCTGCACCGCAACGAGTGCTCCGACAGCCGCCTGGTCAACATCTCTCACCTGATGAAGGTGGGCGATGAGATCCTGGTCGAGGTGAAGTACGTGGACCTGGAAGCCGGTCGCGTCCAGCTCAGCTACAAGAAGGTGGCTGAGAATAAGGAGCGCGTCCAGGCGGTGTCGGAGGAGCTGAAGAGCTCCTTCCGCTCGACTCTCAAGGTCGGCGAACAATACCGCGGCTCCGTCGCCCGCATCGTTCCCTTCGGCGCCTTCATCCGCATCGGCGGAGGCATCGAAGCGCTGCTGCACATCAGCGACCTCACCAGCGACCGCTCGCGCCAGGAGGCGGAGCTCGCCGCACTGCGGGCCGGCACGCAATTGGACGTGGTGATCTCGAAGACCGAGGAAGACGGCAAGGGACACACCAAGGTCTGGGTCACGCTCGCTGACCAGGCTTAACCGCCGAGGGATTCTCCTCTGCCGCTTCTAAGCGTCAGGGCTGAATTCCAGGAGGGGGATTGGAGGCTTCGGCCTCCTTTCCTTCTCCTTTTGGCACAGTTATTACTATACGCTTGCGTATTTTTCACAAAACCCCGGCCAGCCGCGCCACCCTGACAACCAATTTCGTTACAACGCTGGGATTGAAACCAGCCTGCGCGCCGTCTTATGTTTTTAGGTCTTATTTCTCTTTCTCGATTCAAAGAACAAATCTCTCAGCTTCTATTTCTGCTTGGTCCAAGCATTTCTCGCCCGTTTCTTAGACGCTCTCAGGAGTGACGGGTGCGACTACTTGCGGCTATGAGGCAACAGTCGGCAGTCCGGCTGCGCCAAAACAACGGTACACTGACATGAAAACCATGACCGAAATCGGCATCATGGGCGGCACCTTCAACCCGATGCATATTCGTGAGTTGGCAGTCGCTCAATTCGCCCTCGAACAGCATGGTCTCGCCAAGGTGATTTTCGTTCCCAATGGCACGCCTCCGCACAAGAAAGTTGACGTTTTGGACCGCGAAAGCCGGTTCGAGATGGTCAAAGCGGGCGTCAGGGACAATCCCCTTTTCGAGGCTTCCCGTATCGAAATCGACCGTCCCGGCATCACCTGGACAATCGACACACTCACGCAACTGAAAGAACAGCTCGGCGACAACGTCAGGCTCAACTTCATCTGTGGAGAAGACGTTATCGACAGCCTGGTGCGCTATGAGCGCCGTGCTGAGTTTCTTGCCTTAGCGAGATTGCTAATCTCGCCGCGCGCCAGCGAAGACGCTCAGAAGGCGCTTACCACCTGGCGTGAAACCCTGCCGGAGGCACAGATCGAACTGATTGACTGCCCACCCAGCGGCATCAGCAGCACATTAGTGCGCAAATGGATCCGCGCCGGCAAGTCCATACGCTACGTGGTGCCTGCCGCAGTCGCCGAAATCATCGAGCGAAAGGGCCACTACAAAGAAGAGATTGCCGCCGAGACACAGGGGCAGAGCTCCTCTCTAAACCGTCCATTCTTCATCACTTCGATGCAAGTTGGCGGTCGCAAGCGCCCTCTGGCCAGGTAACGGCAGAGCGACTTTCAGTCCTCCGGTTGACTCGCTTTTGAACGGCTTATCCAGCCTTTACCAGCGAGTCAACTTTTTTCAATCGTTTTACTACTGTTTATAATATAACAACCATAACAGAACAATGCGCTGCCCGCGAGCACGGTATCAAGTTTGGTGCCAGAACCGCGCTCTTTCAGATGTCTTCAGCCGAGATTTCATCCACCAGCTTTTTAATGCCGACTATGGACGTATCGTCACTGTCTATTTCTTCGACCTGTCGCAGGCATTTATAAGCTTCGTCGTAATTGCCATCCAGCGCCTCAGCCCTAGACATGTGCAGCCAGGCGTTTACGTAATATGGATTTATTTCGATTGCCTGGCGCAGGATTTTCTTGGCTTGTCCTACATCACCAAGCTGGATAAAGAGGCATCCGAGATTGCCGTAAGGCCACTCAAAGTCCGGATATTCCGCAATAAGCGCTTCGAATGTCTCACGAGCACCTGCTTCATTGCCGCTGCAGAACTGGTTGAAACCGTGAATATTCGATTGTTCCGCCACAAGAGGTACAGGATGACGAGGAATCTTCGTCCTCAAGTAGCGAGCCGCCAGAGTACCAGATTCGCCATCAGGCTCGAGTTCTATAGCAAAAGCCAGTGCGTCTCTGGCTTGTTCCGTCCAACCGATTTCTTTGTATTTCAAACCGAGCTCGTAATACTCAGAGGCTGTCAAACCTTCAGGAACATCGAGGGGTGGAGGGTCGGAATTCTTCAGCTCGGTCATCGACTCCAGCAATTTGCTCAGATACTGGTCGACTTCGCTCTCAGCCACTCCCAGAGCAATCAGTTGCTTTCTAATCTCCGCTTCAGCGTCCCCGTCAGAATCCAAGCCAGCGCTTGATTTAAGCGCTCCAGCCTCGTAATCTGCATCATCAGTTGCCGCTTTACGCCAGAGTTTCAGCAGATTGAGGCTGAATTTCAGACTCTCAGTCATGGCGCCGTCATTGTCTGCGTCCGAGCTCTTTTCAGGATCTTCAGCAGAAGCCAAGGCACGTCTCATTTCGCTCGAGCGGGTCAAAGCCTCGACAGCCTGTTTTTGGCAGCCCATCAGCATATAAAGCGCGCCAAGCCGTTTATAGTCCTTCGACGTCAGTCCATCTGGCACTTCTTTAGGCGGCAGCGGCATGCTTTGTACTCAGTGAGACTCCAACAGATTGAAAGGTTAAGCGACCGAATCGCTTCGCTCAGATCACATTTACCCAGATAAGCTTTCTATGAATATGCAATTTAAAGACAATCTCGAAAGATTCCAGAGAAAAGGCAGCGCCCCAAAACGACACCACCAACGGTGGCTCCTTTGAAGAACAACTAAAACGCAGGACAGGTGCTAAAAAATGGTCATCTCAAAGCCATAGGCCAGCGCGGCATTGTAATCTTCTTCTGAAAAACCACCGCAGTCTTTTGCCAGCTCATCAACAAACACCCGCTCTTTATCAGGCAATTCAAACTCGGCACCGGGTGGATTTTCGGTAGTCCACTGAAAAACCAGTTTGCAAGCCTTATCGAAAAGAGCCTCTACTCGTGTGTAAGCGGACACGTACTGGGGATCGGAATAGCCAGGAATCTTCTCCTTCAATTTCGGCAAAAGATTCTTGTCCAGACGGTTTTTTTCGCTGAAGAGCTCTACAGCTCCCTGCAAAAGAATTTGTTCGTCTGCTTCCGTTTTCTTCATTGCAAGACCACTGCTCCAACCAGGCAGAAAATCGGGGGCTCTCAATGCCACACGTCTGACAATCACTTTCCCCGCCAAGGCGATGATTTATCCCTTTAACGGAGCGTCTAACACAAACTATCACACAGGAGCGGCTTACGCCTCCCTTGGTTTCGAAATGCTCGAAGTAAAGAGCCCTTCCAATTCGAACACGTTATTTCTACTATACGTGCTCGTTTACACCATTCAAAAAGAGAATAGGAAGGAGGAGAATTTTGTTCTCCCCCTCCCTTTCTCAAGCCACTAAGTCAACTGACAGCTCTGGTCAGCTCAGTTGATCTTCCAGCGAATGGCGTAGCCGATCGTCACCTGCCCGTTGGCGGGGACGTCGACCGTGAAGGTGCCGCTGTTCTCCGTGTCGCCGACCAGCTCGTGGGTCTTGTCGAGGAACGAGTAGCCGTGCGGCAACTGTTCCTGAACGATGACCTGGACAGGCTTGTCCTTGAAATTGTAGAGCGTGATCTCGCGCTGCTCCTGACGGAAGCGGGGCTTCGGCTCCTTCTTCGCCTGCTTGCCGGCGCCCTCCGCCACCTGCTGACGGCGGCGGGAATGCTCACCCGGCGTGCCCACACGCGGTCCGCCCATGACGGTCAAGCCGACGCGCGGACCACCCTCGAAGCCGCCCTCGCTCTCGACTTCGTGCTGCGGGTAGACGTGACCGCCCTCGGGAACGGTCTCCACTTCGGGCTCTTCAGGATCCTGCTGGAAAGAGACCAGACGGCGAGCGCCCTTCACGTCGGAAGAGGGCGTGGTCAGCTCCAGCTTGAAGGCCTCGCCTTTGGCGACGGCGCCGAGCTGAAGCTGCGGGTCGGTTTTCTGGTACTTGCCGGTGGAATCCGGCTGGAACACCGCGACTTCGCCGGCAGGAAGCGCGAAGCCGAGATTGCTGTCCTTGTCGTTGCGCAGACGCAGGCGCACGAAGACAGGCAGCTTGCGGTCATCTTCCTGGTTGGCGGAAAGATGATACTGATAAGCGGCCGGCAGGTAGAACTCGGCCTTGACCGGGACATCCTTGGCGACGACCAGGTAGGGTCGCTTCGTCTCGCCGTTCTTGATGGACAGCTTCTCAGGCAGCAGGTAGATCTTCTGCTCCCCGACGGACCCCACTTCCGCATTGTCGGCGTAATCGCCCTGCGCACTGAAGGAGGCCGCCATCGGCTGCATCGACTCCAGGCTGGCAGCGCGAGCACCGCCACGGGCGCCACGACCAGCGCGGGACGTATTGTGTGCAGCCAGAAGCTTCAACTGGGCATCATCGAAGTCCGCGCCGGTCTGGTTGGTGAGCTTGACGCGGCAGCGCAGCTTGGTGACCATGCCGGTCTTGTCGTCATAGAAGACGGCGTAGCGCGGAATCCACGAAAGACCGCCCGTCTCATACATGGAGTTGAGCACGTAGACGCCCGATTCAGCGGTCGTCGGCTCCAGAGAGAGAGCCGGTGTAGCGCTGAGACCATCGGGAATGGATTCGAGCTCGAACTTCGGGGTGACCGGAACGACGTTGATGCCGTTGGCGTCCTCGATGACGAGCTGGTTGCCGAGCACGAAGCGCAGAGTGCCGGTGGTGCGAATCACGCCCTGAGCGGTCTGCTCGAGCAGCGTGATCTTGCGGCCGACCGCCTTCTGAAGCAGCGTCGCCGACGAGAGATTGGCGGGCTTGAAGCTGTCGGGACCGAGCTTGAAGGCGCCGGGACCGGAGACATCGGAGACCTCGAAAGAATCCTCGACGAAGTTCTGCGGCAGACCTTCCAGCTGGATAGTCACTTTGCCCTGCGGCAGATCGACGCTGCGCGACTCGTGGACAACGGCGTCTCCGGACTGGTAGACGGTGAGTTCGACTGACGTGGGCTTCTCGGAGCGGACGACCTGGGCATCGGCCTGCGAATTCGAAGTGCTCATGTTTCTCTTTTCCTTGCTTGCTGAGTGGTTTTCCACTCGGGCTGGACCGTGGTTTGACTTGCTTGATTGCAAGCCTGTTTGGAAGCAAGAAGGCCTGAACACCCGCCTCGTAACACTTTTCCCACCACGTGTTGCAAACCGACACCGAACATCCCATGCCACCGCCTTGGTGGGTTGGATGTTTGTCTGGTTCAACTGCGCTGGAAAAGTGCCGGGTGTTTTCAGGCCAAAAAAAGATGGGAGATACGAGGTAACTCAAACATAACAATCGCGCCAAGCTGGTCGCCATGTTATCAGTGCTGACCTTTTACAAAAGGCAATCAGGAAACGCCGCAAACCGAATCAACTCGGCAAAAGGATTCCAAGAGATGTGACAAATTTAGGTTTCAGGAATTGCCAAGTGATTGCGCTAGATATGACAGGCCACTGCCGGAACAGGAAGAGCGGTATGGCGAAAGAACAAACCAGGCAAGATGCTCCTTGTGCTCTTTCACGTCAAGTTCACGGTGCATGCTGTTTCATAATAATGTCAGCCCCTTCGATTGGCAGCCCCCATTAACGACCAGGCTATTGCCTGGTCCGCTGCCTCACAGTTACTAAGACCGGTTTCTTATGACAGCTTCACAAGCACCACTCGCACCGCCTCCGCCTATGGCCGGTTTAAACGAAGACCAGTCTCGACCAAATAGCGGTCTCGAGGCACCTCCGCTTCAAACCACGCAAAACACGCTCAACGGCGCGGATTTGCTAGCCGGAATCACTCAAAATGAGCCTCCCGATCAGTACTGGGAAGACGAAACCCCGCCTGTCGAAGCTGATGCATCAACACCGCAGACACCTGGCGAAACGGATTCAAAGCCAAAAAAGTATGATTTTTTCGGCCACGTTCACGAACTCGCTTATAGCGCACAGGCGCAAAAGTCCAATCTCGACTTGAAAGCGATGGAAAAAGAGATGGTCGATAAGAATTTGCTGCCCGCCTTCGCCATCGCGGACACGCTTAGTCCGCCGCCACTGCTTTCTTTAAACGTCGGGCAAAAGCAGATGCAAGCATCTCTAAACCACTACAGAGAACGCTATTTCGCCATGAAAGACCAGGCCTGAAAGCACCACTGACAGTATCAGCGTTTTATCGCTTTGAGAATCAGTTTGTCATCCGTGTAAGAGACCGGTTTTCCGTTTTCCAGCTCAATTGAAAAATGTTCTCTGGCTGCTTCCGGAGCCTGCAAAAACATAGCTCGAACCGCGTCTTTCAGTTCCTCAGAGCAGCCTGCATTGCTCATCCAATCTTCGATTTTGTGAGTCTTTCGATAGATTTCCGAGCGGGCCACTCTAAAACCGGCGGCTAAGAGCATGCGCCTCCATTCGCGTACTGTATAAGCTCGGATGTGCGTAGGGTCGCGCAGCTTCTCCAGTGAATTGACGAAACGGTCGAGCCTCTTGGACTGCGGAGATACGCTGTCCTCTACAACAAAAGCTCCACCGGACTTGAGAACACGTGCAATTTCAGCAATCGCTTTTTCGATATCGAGAAAGTGATGAGGAGCGATTCGGCAGGTTACAACATCGAAAGAAGCATCGGCAAAATCTAACGCTTCCACGTCGGCGACAACCGCATCCACGTTAGCAAGAGCTTTTGCAGCGAATTGTTTGCGCGTTTGCTCGATCATCTCGGGCGCAAGATCGCAGGCGGTAACATGAGCTACAGCAGGCGCTATTGTGGCGGCTGTATGGCCGGCGCCTGTGGCTACATCGAGAACCCTCATGTGCGGCTGAGGTTCAACGTACGAATATAAGATTTGCAAGTCGGAACCCTGCGCATGAGTCTTGCTGGCAGCGTACTTCTCAGCATTGTTACCGAATTGTCGCCTGATGTCCTCTTTTGTAGTCATATTCGCCCCCAAACCATATTGAAAGGATAGCTTATAGAATGTTGGTCGCAAGGCTAAAACGATTTGCTATAGTAGAAGTGGCGAAAACAGAAAAGCGGAGGAGAGCAGTTTTGCTACTCTCCCCCGTTTCCTGCGGACTTCAATGCACTTCTGTCGAGCGACAGTCTAGGTTGCCCGACGGACAACCTAGCACTGCATCAGTCCTGATAGAACGCCTGGCCGCGAGCAGCCATGTCCTTGATCAGCTGGCAAGGCGCGTAGTTTTCACCGGCGACCTTGGACAGCATTTCGAGCTTCTGGTGCACGACCTTGATACCCACGCTGTCGGCATAGCGCAGCGGACCACCCAGGAAGGGCGGGAATCCGGTGCCGAAGATCATGGCGAGATCGAGCGTGCGCGGGTCGGACACGATACCCGACTCGAGAACACGCGCCGCCTCGTTGACCATGGCCAGCGCCAGACGATCCTGGATCTCACCCTTCTGCTTCTTCACAGGGGTGGCGGTAATCCAGGCCTGCACCTTCGGGTTGATGCCGGCGCGCTTGCCCTCGGCGTAGGCGTAGATGCCCTCACCGCCCTTCTTGCCGACCAGCTTCGCCTCATCGACCTTCTTGAGGAGGGTCGGAGGGTTGAGCCGATCGCCGAAAGCATTGTGCAGAACACGCGCGACGTGGCCGGCAACGTCCAGCCCGACTTCGTCGAGCAGGGTGAGCGGACCCATCGGCATGCCGAAAGACTGCATCGTCTTCTCGATTTCCTCAGGCGCGACGCCCTGCTCGAGCAGCTTCACAGCTTCCAACAGGTAGGGCGTGAGGATCGCGTTGACGATGAATCCGGCCCGGTCGAGGCAGAAGACGGTCGTCTTGCCGAGCTTGACCGAGAACTCCTGAGCGGCAGCCGCAGCACCGTCGGAAGTGGTGGCACCGTAGATGATCTCGACGAGAGGCATCTTGTGCACAGGGTTGAAGAAGTGCACGCCGACGACCAGCTCGGGATTGCGAGCGGCAGAAGCCATCTCGCTGATGGACAGCGACGAAGTGTTCGTCGCGAAGATGAACGGCTTCTTGATGACCTTCTCGAGGTCGGCAAGCACGATCTTCTTCACCTTCATCACTTCGACGACGGCTTCGATAACCATGTCGCAGTCAGCCATGTCGGCGTAGTCGAGCGTCGGACGGACAGCGGCGAGGCGCGCGGCACCCTCGGTAGCCGAGAGCTTCTTCTTCGCGACCAGTCCATCGAACAGACCCTTCACGGTCGCCATGCCGGCGTCCAGAGCCTCCTGCTTGATGTCCTTGAGCACGACTTCATAGCCGGAATAGGCAGCCGCCTGAGCGATGCCTGCACCCATCACACCGGCGCCGATGACGCCGATCTTCTTGATCTTCAGAGCCGGCGCCGCGTTGTTACGCGCCTTCTTCGACTCGGTCTGAGCGAAGAAGATGTTCACCAGGTTCTTGGACACGGAGCTGACGGCCAGACGCCCGAAAGCGCGCGACTCGGCTTCGTAGGCGCCGGCACGGTCGGCCTTTCCGCCGACAGCCTTGACGGCCACCTTGAGAGCGTCGACGGGAGCCGGATACTTGCCGCGGGTCTCCTTCATCACACCAGCCAGGGCAGCCTTGAAGACCAGGGCGCGACCGGCAGCGGTGTTGGTAAGGAAGTTCTCGACGGCACGCACCTTCATGGGCTTCACGTAGCGCTTCACCTTGCCGGTAAGAGCGATCTGTTCAGCACGGTCCAGGAGCGACGCCTCTTCGACGGTCTCGTCGACCAGACCAAGCCGCCACGCCTTGTGAGCGTCAGCGGTGGCGCCGGTCAGAAGGCCACCCCAGCCGATGCCCTTGGGCAGGAACGGAAGGGGCGGCAGGACAGCCGAAGGCAGACCGATCAGGCGGGGCAGGCGAACCGTGCCGCCCCAGCCGGGGATGAAGCCGAGCTTCACTTCCGGCAGACCGATGGCGGTCTTGGGATTGTTGGAGGCAATGCGGTAGTGGCACGCGAGAGACATCTCGGTGCCGCCTCCCAGGCAGATGCCGTTGATGGCGACGACAACGCGGAAGGGCATCTTCTCGATCTTCGAGAAGATTTCCTTGCCGACATTGCTGGCGTCATACGCGGCCTTGGCGGTCTGGTTCTGAACCGCCTGGATCTCTTCGATGTTAGCGCCGAAAACGAAGTTGTCGGGCTTACCGGAATGGATAACCATGCCCTTCACGGACTTGTCGCTGGCAGCCTGATCGAGACACGCGATCAGGTCCCGGAGCACCCGCTCGGACAGCAAGTTGTACTTGCTGCCCGGCAGGTCCAGGGTCACCAACGCCACGCCGCTGTCGAGCATCTTCATGGTCACAGCTGGAGTTGTCATAGGTTCCTCGTTTTTGTTATGGAACTTGGAAGTTGGGAACGAGTTTGCAATCCGAAGATGCTCACACCGACGGGTTCTCGATCAGAGTCGCGATTCCCATGCCACCGCCGATGCA
This sequence comes from uncultured Candidatus Obscuribacterales bacterium, assembly GCA_964493595.1. Taxonomy (GTDB): domain Bacteria; phylum Cyanobacteriota; class Vampirovibrionia; order Obscuribacterales; family Obscuribacteraceae; genus QKMZ01. The sequence continues at coordinate 17,228 of CAZBOX010000097.1, forward strand.
GAGCGCAGCGATGCCGCGCTTCTTGCCCTGGCGCTTGAGCTCGTGAGCGAGCGTCAGCAGGACGCGAGCGCCCGACATGCCGATCGGGTGACCGAGGGCGATGGCGCCGCCGTTCACATTGACCTTGTTGCGGTCGAGACCGAGCAGCTTTTCGCAGGCCAGGTACTGGGCGGCGAAAGCTTCGTTGATCTCGATCAGGTCGATGTCGTTGACGGTGAGGTTGTTGGCCTTGAGAAGCTTGTTGATGGCTTCCACCGGACCAATGCCCATCTGCTCGTGGTCGACGCCGGCAACCGCATGGTCGACGAGCAGCGCAAGCGGCTCGACGCCAAGTTCGGCGACCTTTTCGTCAGACGCGACCAGCAGTGCGCAGGCACCGTCATTGATACCAGAGCTGTTGCCGGCGGTGATGTCCTGAGTCTTCAGAACGCCACCCAGGCTGTTGAGCTTCTCCAGCGTGGTGCCGCCCGGATTGCGCTCGGACTTGACACCGCGAGCATGTTCGTCGCGGCTGAAGAAGCCGCGGCTCGTCTCGATCGGCTCGATTTCGACGTCGAAGCGTCCGGACGTGATCGCAGCATGCGCGCGCTCCTGGGAGCGGTAGGCATAGGCGTCGGCGTCGGCACGCGAGATCTGATAGGTGTTGGCCAGGCGCTGAGCCGTGCCGGACATGTAGACAGTCTTCATGTCCCAGATGAGCTTCAGCGGCGCCAGACCGTTGTCGGCCAGGGCGATCACAGGGCGAGGACCCTGCGGCTTGATCCACTTGCCGAACCACTTCACGATCGGCCCGGACCAGCGGATATCGCCAGGGAGTTGGTAAGGGATGGTGGACATGGACTCGGCGCCGACGGCAAGCACGAGGTCAGCCTTCCCCAGCCAGATCTTTTCAGCGGCGTTGTTCGCGGCTTCCATGCCGGAACCACACTGACGCTGAACAGTCACAGCGGGGACGGAGTCAGGCACGCCCGCGAGCTGCGCAGAGACACGCCCGGTATTGGGCGTGTAGGACGACTGGTAACCGTGCCCCATGATCACCGCGTCCACAGCGGACGGGTTGACGTGGGAACGGCGCAGAACGCCCTTGATCACATGCGCTGCGAGCTTGTCGACCGTGACCGATCGCAGAGATTTGCCGAACGAGCCAATCGGAGTCCGAACACCAGAGATGAGCCAGGCATTTTTCTTGGCTGTCATTGTTTTTCTCCTAGTAGACTCTGGCAAGAGGGCGCCCGTGACAACGAGTCGCCGAGCGCCCTCTCGCAGGTTTGCCAAGCGAGAATTTCGCTTGACAGATTTAGCTTAGCAGTAACGAGATCGCCTTTGGTAAGCGTTTGAACTAGTCCTTTCGGATAGTTCTTAGAACAGCCCGTGCTTGCTCATCAGCTCGTCGGTCATCGCTGCGAGCGTGCCTTCCTGAGCGTCAGTGCAGACGAACTGGATCTCCTTGAAACGCTCGGCGATCTCGTTCGCCCGCGCAAGGTTGTCACCGGCGAGCACGCCGCTGGCAGTCAATGCCGGCAGCGAGCCCATGAAACCAGCCATGACCGCTTCCCACTTCTGATCGCGCGTGAGCGTGAACTGAAGCGAGCGGAAATTCATGGCGGTCGGCGTAGCGAGCATGAGCCCACCCTCATTGGTCAGGTCTTCCTGATCGGGAGGAATGCACTCATCGCCGCAGATGGTCTTCCACAGCTTGTAGATGCGGCGCGACCACTTCGACGAATCATCGCCGACGTCCATCGCCACAATCTTGTTGCGGGTAGCACCGAAGAAGGTCTGCACGAGACCGACAGGGCAGCGCCCTTCAGGACCCATGGCGCCGTCGTGAAGAAGCACGTCCTCGAAGGGCACGGCGTCGATCACACCCGGCACAGCGCAGGAACCGCGCACGGCAACGCCGAGCGCTCC
>CAZBOX010000098.1:0-19093 GCA_964493595.1 uncultured Candidatus Obscuribacterales bacterium
AGGGTATGCCAGCGGCAAACAGTTCGTTCAAAAGCAGAGGAAAGGTATTGACAGGGGTTATGCTGCTATATAGAGATTCCTTAATCCGGGCGGGCACCTTGTAAGCATTGAGAATGCGCATTCTTTCTAAAGTAAAATTTCTCTTGTCGTGCCAGTCGGTACAGGCAGATCCATGGTCGCTCTGTAAGATCACAATCGGCTCTCCAGACTGGGAATGACACAAAACATTGAGCAATTTTTTCAAGTTTTTCTCAGTGAATTTCAGTTGCGCCAGATAAGAGTCTTTGACGTAAGGCGCGGACAGCAACTCTTTTGTAAGTGGTCTTGCCCGGCCTATCTCGTCGAAGATAAAAGGAGGGTGGGTAAGCAGGCAGTGGATCAAAACAAATTTCGGACCTTGAATCTCAGCTATTTCCGCAGCTCTGCGCACGGGCGCAGTGCGCACGTTGGCATACTCATTTTCAACCGCGTGCAAAAAAGGCTCCAGTGCACCGAGCAAGGAAAGGTGCAAAAGAGACATGCTAAACCCGGTTCCCCAGCCTGATCGCAAATTGACATCAGCCTGAGGAATAAAATCCGTTAGGCAAAAGCCGGAGCAGACATTGACTATGCGATAACCAGCCCGCTTGAAGAACTTCATGACTCGATTGTCGCGAAGCAATTTAATAGGAACATTTGAACTCGGATTAGACTTGCCTGCCACTTCTGCAAGCGGAGTCATCAAACCCATATTCAGGGATGAGGTGACACTGAGTACGGTGCGGTCGTGATTGCTCATGCTTTCTTGCGCTACATAAAATCCCTTTTGTTTCAAATAATCGATAAACCCGGAATTATCGTAACCAAGAAGATCTTTAAGTGTAGCTGAGCTGGCGAATCCGTCGATAACCACATAGTAGACATCGGGTTTGACAATACTTTTAGAGGGATCGACTTTCATCTCAAAGGGGAAATATTTCGCGCCAAAGTCTATGGCATCTGCGCTTGTCTTATTCTCGTAGTTGACGATAGTAAAAATATTGAAACCGCATAGAGCGCAAGTCACTATCAAAGCCGGCATGACGGCTGGCTCGAAATTCAGTAGCAAGGAGCTCTTGCCAAACCTCAACTCAGCCGTCAATGCGAGTAGTACAAAGACCACCAGCAATAGAATATAGCCGAGAAGAATGGCAGGCTCGCTTGGTGGCACTGGAATCAATCTGGCCGGAAGTGACAAAAGCGCGCTCAAGGGAAGATAGAAAAAATTCGCCAGCGTAAGAAGGGTGACGACACATGCAGCTCGAGCAGGGTCCACTTTCAAAAGCCTGAGCAAGGACCAGAGAATTAAATTAGTCAGTGCGGAAAGAACAAGAGGCTCGACGAGCTGGTCGGACGTGTATTCTCCGAGCGTCAAGGCATAAAGCACAAGCACTGGCCAGCAGCCGAAAAGCACAGCCTGCAATACGGCGGCTACAGTCGTTTTCGTACTCCGGGATTGGCCTCCATTCATCAGCAGTATTATTGCAGATACTTGCGCTCTGCTAGTGAGTAAATCGCTCTACCGCCGTCTTGATTTCTCGATTTTCAGGGTCTTGAGTGAGGGCAGTCTTTAGTTCTGACTCTCCCTCTTTGCGTAAGCCCAACTTTTCAATCAGGAGCATGCCCAAGCGATAATGTGCTTGCGAGTCGCTGAGATTCGCTTCCAGAGCCTGCCTCAGGAGCTGCTCGGCGGACTTGAATTGCTTATAGTGAGAGATTTGTATATAAGCAAGCGCAGTCTTATAGCTTGACTCTTTGGGGTTTAGATCGATTGCTGTGCGTAAAAGTTGATTGGCTCGCTCGATGTCTTTGCCCTGAGCAATCAGCATTTGAGCATAGTGATATAGCGGCTGGCTGGCTCGAGGGTCGGCGGCGATAGCCTTTTCGAAAGCCGATTTTGCCTCGCTATATCGATTCATGCGTGTTGACAAAAGGACACCGTATACATCATAGGCTTCGGCGAAATTCGGATTGATGGCGAGCGCCTTCTTAATCTCTGACTCGGCTGCAGGGTAGTTCTTGTACAGCTCCATTTGAATGCGTCCCAAACCAAGGTAGGCTCTGGCATTACGCTGATTGATCTTGATCGCTTCCTTAAACTGGTCATATGACCTGTCGTAAACGTGCTTTTGATCGATCAATAGATAGGCATAACCAACTCTTGCACTGTCAAGCGAAGGATCGAGCTGAATGGCCTCTTTGTATTCTTTTTCCGCCTCTTCAACGCGATTGGTCTTGAGAGCCAGAAACTCGGCAAGCTTGTAGTGAGCAATCCCGGATTTGGGCGAAAGCTCTATGCCTTTGCGAAACTCACTCTCGCTGGCGCTCAGCTCTTCGGGATTTTCGGAAAGCATTTCGGCCAACTGAGAATGCAAGCGGGAATTGGCAGGATCCAATTCGATTGCTTTGCGCAACTCTCTTGTCCCGGCTGCTTTATTGCCCTTTATATAGAACAAAAGATAGCCCAGCGACATACGCGCTTGCCAGTCATCGGAATCAGCCTCAAGGGCTCGCTTGAAGAGTTTTTCTGCTTCGCCGGTCTGTTTGGGATCGCTTTGCAATAACAAACCAAGATTGACCATAGCCCGCGCATTAAGAGGATCCAGCTCGATAGCCTTTCTGTAGTTCTGTTCTGCCTCATCTATGCGTTGCAGGTCATTCTGGTTTATAAAGCCGAGCCAATTGTATGCCATCGCATTTCCGGGATCCAGACTGAGAGCCAGTCTCACTTGGCGAAGAGCTTCTTCCTTGTTGCCCAAACGCAAATTGGCACGCCCGAGACGGAAGTGAGCCTCGGAAGAATTCTCGGCATTGAGAACCGCTTTTTTCGCCGATTCAAGAGCTTCAGCATAGCGTCCCTGCTCGTCCAGGATATCCGTAGCCTGCATGAAGGCTTCGATCGAGGAGGGATTTATTTTCTGTGCTGCTTGCAATTCGTGAATAGCATCCCAGCTTTTGTGCGAATTTATGAAATTGTATGCATTGCGCATTCTTTGCCCGTAATCGGAAAGATCGACCGGCGCACCGCCGCGCGAACCATCACTAAGTCCGCTGGTGCTGCCCGTCACAGGTGAAGCAAAGGCAACTACAGGGGCCTGACGCTGCACCGCCGGCAGTGCACCCAATGCCAGCCCTCGCGCATTCAAAGCACCGCCTATAACAGGCGTCTGAATAGCTCCTTTGTCTTTGAGAACGGCCGACTGCACTCGATCTTTCATGCTGTTGAATGCGCGCTCGAGATCATGGGAGACCGATTGATCGCGCAGGGAGTCGATCAAAAACTTAGTGAAATAGCTGTTCTTTACTTCATCGGCTTCCCATGATTGCTGGTCGGCCGAGCTGGATGAAATTACGACGCTGCCCGATGCAGTAGCCAGAGCCTCAGTATCGACATTTCTGCGAAAGAGACCTTTCTGCGATCCTTCCGTACCAGCGCCGCTGTAACAAGTGTCGAGAATCAGCACGACTCGATTGGTATGCACGCGTTCTTTGACCGTACGCAGCAACTGGCGCATTTCTATGCCGGTGGCGAACAGCTTATTGACTCTCGAATCACTGGCTACGACGTAATTTACACCGCGGATATCAGCGCCGGCAGGCGAGCCGTGCGTGGAGAGATAAATTACGACGAGATCTCCCGGCGCCGCGCCATGCGGCAAGAAGCTGTCGCCGATCACATCCATTATGTTGACCTTGCTGGCATCCTCGTTGATAAGCAGTTTGACGTGATCTCTTGCGAAGCGCCCCTGATTGGGATCGGTCAGGTAATCATAGAAATCCTGCGCGTCTTTAGCTGAATATTTGAGCTGAGGAATGCTGCCATCCGCAAAGCGGCTCACCCCGATAACTACAGCCCACTTGTCGCCCTTGAAATTGGCGAGCGACTGCTGGACTTTCGCGGGTGAAACGTTCTGATGGTTTCCTGATGGAATTGGCAAAGTCCCCTTGGCGCCTGCCGGTTTGACCGGAGCCTTAACGCCATTGGCAGCGCCGGCTACCAGAGAAGGCTGCAATGTAAGACAAGCAGCCAGGGTCAATGCCAGGGGCAGGTTCAGCGCTTTGGCGCGCCTGAAATCGATAGTAATCATTAGCTTTCCTCCTGCAATCTTTACTACCCCAAAAGGAAAGTTAGGAACCCAACAGGCTTTTATTTTTCTTCTATTGGTCTAATATTAGGATCGCTTTTTGAGGAAGGGGAATTGAGCACGGAAAGCAGGGCACCTGCTAATGCTTTGAAATTCGGCGATCTTCTGGTGAGGCTCAAGCTGATTGGAGAGTCAGACCTGGCCGACGCGCTGAAAGTAGCGCCGCAATTCGGACTACCGATCGGCAGAACGCTTGTGCTGACAGGTTTTCTGACCGATGAAGAGTTGCAACTGGTAGTCGAATTGCAACCTCTCATTGCCAGCCAGACGCTTTCAATCGATAAGGCAAGAGGGGCAGTAAGCGCATTAAAAACAAAGAAATTAACACCGTCGCAAGCGTTATCGGAAATAGGCGTTCTCAACACCACCGAAAAGGCAACGATCGGAGCATTGCTGCTGGAAGCAGGAGTGATTAACCAGGAGCAACTGGAAAACGCCAAGAAGGTCAGCTATTCGACGGGCATGAGATTCGGGCGGGTTCTTCTTCTGAACGGCTTCATCAACCACCAGATGCTCACCAAGGCACTGGACATTCAGCATATGATCCGCGACCGTCGCATCTCGCTCGAACAAGGTGTGATGATGTTGAATACCGCACTTTCCAAGCAAGCCGGCATGCCCATCAAGTTGGAAGCATACTCCATGGCCCCTGCGCCGGCGAACAAGCAAGTACGCTTTGGAGAATTCATTATTCTCTGCGGGCTGGCAACCGAGAGCGAAATTCTCAACGCACTTGAAATCAGCATGGAAAAGGGGCAGACCTTGGGCGAAGCGATTGTCAATCTAGGACTCGTTTCCAGCCGAGTTTATTACCAGGCGCAGGAAGTTTACATCCAGGTCGCCTCGGGCGAAAAGACGCTCAAAGAAGCAACCGAAGAGATGCACAAATTTGTCTTTGGCTCGGAAGCGAAAAATAACGAAAACAATGTGCCTATGTTGGGCGAATTGCTCAAGATGACCGGCTTTGTCACAGACGCGGACATCCACGAAGCGGTAGAGCTGAGCAATAAATATCCGTCGTTGATTGGCAAAATGCTTGTCATATCAGGCGCAATTGACGAAGCCACTCTAATTTCGACCTTGCGCTGTCAGTATCTTTTGAAACACGACCTCATTTCGATCGAAGACGCCGTGAGAACACTTCAATTCGCCAGAGAAAACCAGATCAGCCTGGACGACGCGTTGGAAGAATTGGGTCTCAGAAAACATCCACATCCGGCCGAGCAATAGTCGGCCGGAGCGCCGCCATCCTGGCGGCTTTTAGATTATGGCCGGAGCGCCGCCATCCTGGCGGCTTTTAGATGCATCTTTTAAGGGTAAACCAGAACTCGCAGCCATTGCCCGGCTCGCTGTTTACTCCAATACTGCCGCCCTGCTCTTCGACAATCGCCTTTGAAATAGCCAGCCCGAGCCCACTGCCGCCTTCCACACGCGCATCCGACAAACGGGCCTGTTCGAAGCGATTGAATAGCCGACTTTGCACGTCTTTCGGAATTCCTCTGCCTTTATCGATGACTTTGACTTTGACGAACCGATCGTCAATCTCGTGCGCGATTGTAATCGGACTGCCTTTGGGTGAAAATTTTATGGCATTGGAAAGCAAGTTGACGAGCACTTGCACTGTGTAGTCAGAATCCGCATCAACTAGGAGATCAGGCTTGCAAGGCGGCACGTCCAGAGGTATTTTTCGGCTTTCCGCCCAGGAAGCCAGCGATTGCATAGAACGCTCGATGATTTCATGCAAGGGCACAACCTCGATACTCAGCTGCAAACGACCGGCTTCGAGCTTGTGCAGGTTGAGCAAGCTGCTGATCATATTGATCAGACGAGTGGTATCGTTGCCGATACCAGACGAGCGGCGCTTGAGCTCTTCGATCCTCCCATCGTAGACGCCCTCCGAAACCAGCTCGAGGAAGCATTTTATCGATGTAAGAGGAGTGCGCAGGTCATGCGCCATCATAGAAAGAAATTCTTGCTTCAGCTTTTCCAATTCATGCTTTGCAGAGACATCTTCAACCACAATCAATAATCCGGGCTTGGAAAAACTGGCAAAGCTGCTCACCTTGATAGCAGACGGAAACTCGCTGCCATCGCGCCGGCGCGCCATAAATTCTTTGGTCTGATCGGAATCGATTGTAGAGAGAAACTCGTCCATTTTTCCTTCAAAATCAAAGAGTTCCCCAAGGCTGCGCCCGTGCAAATCAGCGTATGAGCAGTTGAACAGATGCAAACATATAGGACTGCCTGACTCGATTATCCCCTCTTCTGTAGTGATCAGAAGTCCGACCGGAATAGTTTGGATGAGTGTCCGAATTCTCGACTCGCTATTGCGCAGACGCTCAGCACTCTTATCGAGTTGTAGCTGAAGTTCCTCAGCATTGGGCGTCTTTCGCTCTCTGGTAGCGGGATCGTCCTTCTTCATCTACTTTACCCGCGAATTTTCAATGAGTTGCAAATTGTATTAAACAGCTCTCCCATCTCCTTATCATCCATACCGACGGTAGCAAGAGAGAGCAGATAATAGCCTTTAGCATTTCGCAGAAAATAAGAACGCTCCACGCCCTCACTGACACCAATAGTGGTACTGGCTTCGAAGAGAATACCGGGAGTACCTCCACAAGATTGATTCTTGCGCATCCTCACCTTCACCCCGGAGCCGCTCGCCTTTAGCGAGGCTTCGTGCTTGTTTACGAGTTCTTCAATCGGTACTCCCACGAATTCAAAACGCTGACGCAAAAGAGTGAGAGTGGCATTGCCTGTGCGCCTCGAGGTGAAGAGTTTAATCAGATAAACATTGGAGGGCATATTGGTCCACCCGGACGGGCACAACATGCTGACGTCGCCGTCGTCGCTCTGAAAAGTGGAATACTCCTGCCTCCCGAGCCGGCCGACCCCGCTTGATTGCCTGATTACCGAATTGCCAGAGGCTGTGCTACGGGTAGAAACAGAACGGCGAACTGCGACTCGAGAAAGCACAGACTGCAATGGTTTGCCCATGTCGACAAGCGCAACGTCGGACTGTTTTACCGAGACTTCCCGATAGGAATTGATATTGGCTGGGTCGTAGAAAAACACTCGAATATGGCTAATATCGGCATAGTGCTGGTGAAGTTCTTTGAGCATCAGCAAGGCTGTCACCTTGCAGTCCTGGTCTGTCGCTTGCGGATGGCTGAATGTCGAGATGGTCGTCAAATCTTTTGAGACTACCGAGTTTACTTCCCGCCCTGTATCGACAAACTTTGATTTACGCAAAAGAGCATTAATCTCCGCCGAAGACTGCGCATTTGCGAAAGAGGACGACATAAGCACTGCCAAGCTCGACAGCAAGACGGAAGAAATGACCTGTTGTCGCTTGGGTCTCCTCATTTATGCACTCTCAATTCCTTCAATTGAGCCCATCCAGAATTATTGGTCTGCATCTTTGGCTGTGTTTTCTTCACACCGGCAATATTGCGATGACCGGCGGCTGCTGCGGCAGGACGGGGATGCTCCGCCTGAACTCTGGCTGGCCGCTGTTGCAATTTTGAGGGGTGCGCTAAAACAGCTTTAGGTTGAGACTTCTGACCGTTTGCACCGGCTGGAAAAGAAGGAGGTGTCTCTTTGCTGACTGCATTTTGCTGACTGTCCGCAGCAGGCGCAGTCACAGATATAGAAGCTTTAGGAGCGCCCGCGCTCTGCATGAAGAACCAGACGGAACCGCCCGTAATCGCGCCAACCACAATAGCTGTAACAACAACCAGAAAGGCAAGAGAGGCAAATTTTCTGTAACCGTCCTCGGTGCTGCGCAGAGACTTGGTCTCCTGCGACTTTTCACTTTTGACGACGACATTCGGGCGCTTCGATGATACGTTTACATAATCCCCACTTTTTATTTTTTCCAGATCTACACGCAAATCCAGCGCCTTCTGATACCTGAGCACAGGTTCCTTGCTCAAGCACTTCATGACCAGATCATCGACAGCCTCCGGTATGGACGAATTGTGGCTTCTCATGCTGACAGGACGTTCTCTTACTTGTTTTGCAACAGTGGAAAGAACATTTTCACCAATAAGCGGCGGCGTGCCGGTCAATGCTTCATACATCAAACAACCGAAAGAATAAATGTCGGAGCGAACATCAAGCTCCTCGCCTAAACACTGCTCAGGAGACATGTAAGCCGGGCTGCCGAAGGCTTCACCTTGTTGCGTAAGGCGCACAGTCTCGGCTGCATCGCTGAGCAGTCGGGCAAAACCAAAGTCAACTATTACGGCACGCTCTTGCCCGTTTTGCTTCTCCTGAATAATGACATTGCTGGGCTTGAGATCGCGGTGAATTATGCCGTTTGCATGCGCACACATCAGACCCGAACAGATTTGCACAAAGATATCGAGCGCACGAGCAACCTTGAGCTTGCCTTCGTCGCTGATGATTTCCGCCAGATTCTTCCCTTCCACGAATTCCATGACAAGGTAGGGAACACCGTCCTTCTCCTGACCGTACCCGTGCACCTGTCCCAGATGCGAATTGCTCAGGCTGGAAACGACTGCAACCTCACGCATGAGACGCTTCACGGCCAACTGATTGGCTGCCAGCTCAGGTCGCATGATCTTGAGCGCAACCAGATCCCCCGTCGTAAGATCAATGCCTTTGTAGACAAAACCCATTGCCCCCTTACCGACACATTCAATCAATTCGTAGCGATTGTTGAGAATGTGTTTGGGAGGCGGAGTTGACTGAGCCGCTTCACCTGACGCCCAGGCTTGGACTGCGGGACACTGGCAGCGATCATCTTTGAAAATCCAGTAGGTAAACGAACCGATCTGGCCTATTTTCAGGCCACAACGAGGGCAAATGCTATCGGAAGTTAAAGGTGCGCTCTCGTTCATGACTTCAGTCGCACGCCGGAGACGAGGTCTATATACCCTGGCAGCCGAACTATCCGGCTAAAAAGCGAATTGGGGACACTGGCAAAAAACCGAGAATATCAGACTCAAAATCCCGCAGTGACGCTCTGCTCGTTGCAGACAAAACCTGGAATCCATTCTGTGATTACATTTTCGGATTTTTGGGCCGGCAAAAACCGGCTGGCTGGCTAAAAAAACCGGCCGCTACATGGTTCTTTCTCTGAACAGTCCGAGAATGTCAAAGAGCCGTGCAGATAATGCACGGCTCTCTGATGGTGGGGAGAAACTAAATGATTGCTAGCGGCTTGATGAAATAAGACGTGACGCCTTCTCTCTTACCTGCTTCGCTTCTTCTTCACGCCCGCAAGCCGTCAGGATTGAAGCGTGAGTGCGTAGCGCATTGGCGACGGCCACGGGCGGCGCCGCAGGCGAACGCTCGTAAATTGCCACTGCGCGCCTGGCTAATGGCTCAGCCTCGAGGTTGCGATTTTGAGCTGCGTAGAGCAGAGCTTGATTGTTCAAGACGCAAGCAAGAGAAGCGTTAGTGTCCGCGCTCTGGCGTTTTTCAAATATCTGAATTGCTTGTTTGTACTGCGCATCGGCCACCCCATATTCTTTTTTGTGGCGATGCAATTCGGCTAGATTATTCAACACGCCGGCAACATCAGGATGAGCATCACCAAGATTGCGCTCGTACGTGGCAAGAACCCACTCGAACATCGGTTGAGCCAGATCGTATTTCTGCTGAACGTAATACAGAGAGGCCAAATTATTGCGGACGTTGGCGGCTTCCATACTGCCTTTTCCGGCGGACTTTTCGTAGTGTTCTATAGATTGCTTATAGAGATTTTCAGCGTCTGCATATCGCCCGGACGAGACATAGAAAGAAGCCAGGCTGTTTTCACTATCAGCGATTGCTACACCGTTTGTAGTGTCATTCTCTTCTCTCAGTGAAATTGCCTGCTCCAAAACGGGCTGAGCTTCAATAATATGTCCGCGAGCTGTAAGAGTACGCCCCAGCCCATTCAAACTGGTGGAAAGATCCATCATATAGGGCTTCAGGTGCTTCTCCTTGATTGCCACGGCTCTTTTGTACATGGTCTCGGCTTCGCCAAGACGGCCCTCACGCAGGTACAAATCTCCCAGCAAATCAAGGTTTGGAGTGACTTCTATTGAATCAGCCCCATATCCTTTCTCATCGTGGGATAGCTGAGTTCGCAGCAATTCTTCCGCTCGTGAGAATTCCGCCTTATTGACCAACAATTGTGCTTCGTTGCGCAGCGACACTGCATCCTTTTGCTGAGCGCAGCCGGCAAAACCGATTGTGGCGGCACCGATGACCAGGAATGCGAGCGGCGAAGAAAATCTCTTAGTCATGAGTAAAACCCGCTATTGAAGATGCTTGAAGAGACCGACGCCCAGCCCTAGCGCAGCGCCGACACCTGCTGTTTTGGCGATGGTGCCGCGACGGCGAGAACCAGCCCAGCCGAGACCTCCACCGACCAGCGTGCCGGTGGCCACGTCACGAATGATCGGATGTCGCTTCATTGTGGTGCTGGAGCGAACCAGCCCAACTCCCGCGCCGGTTCCAGCACCAATGGCGCCACCACGCAAAACGCCTCTTCCGGTGACAAGACCGGTCAAAGCGCCTGCACCTGCGCCGACTCCGGCACCGATCGTTGCGGCTTTGACTTTAGGATGTCTTTGGAAATAAGTTCGATTGTCTTTTACATAAACCGTCCTGGTTTGATAAACAGTACGAGGCGCTGGTTGAACTGCAGGACGATAGTCATAGCGAGGCTTCTGCGGTGCGGACAGTCTGACAGAAGAGGCAGTGTTAGAAGTAATAGTTTTGGCTGCAGCAGTGTTGTGAGTAGCAGAACCCATCAACATAGTTGTTTGAGCGATCGCGGGCAGCAAAGCTTGCATTGAAAGTAAGCAAGAGGCGCTGGCGATGACTCCTTTGAAAGTCTGACGTTTCATACGCACTTCCTTGGGCAAATGGCGCAGTCTTAAGGTGATCTCTTAGGATGGACTAATAGAGAGCGTTTATATGCGCCCAATGGGGACAACCAACCCTGTGACGCGGGGCGGACGTGCAAGTTCCCATTTTTGCCAGTTGATTAAAGATTTGTAGCGACGCTCTACGAGAGCCGCTTTGCATCAAGCGCAGGCAGCGTTTTATTCTGACAAAGAATCAAGCAGTCGCGGCCGCTCTCTGGCTAATCTCATGAACAGCGCGTGCCAGCTCGTTTACCTCTGCCTCGGTATTGAAAAAACCGAAGCTCAACCGAACCAGACCTTCTTTTGTTGTTCCTAAGGTCTCGTGCGCAAGTGCCGCACAATGCAAGCCTCCACGCGCTGCAATATTGAATTCTTTGTCGAGAATATCGACTACTCTATCGGCACTCATTCCGGGCACGGCAAAGGAAACATTGGCCACACGCGGGATTATAGAACCACTATTGTTGACATTACCTGGTGAATATACGCGAATATTGTTCGACGCTTTCAAGAATGAGATGAATGCATCACTGAGCCGAATTTCGTGCTGCAGGATGACATCGGCGCCGACACTCTCAAGAAAATCCACTCCCGCCCCCAGTGCGGCGATGGCCGGTCCGGCTGCAGTGCCGGGCTCCAGGCGGTCCGGATAGACGGCCGGCATGTTCAATTCTTCAGAAGCAGAACCGGTTCCTCCGGCAATGAGAGACTCCAGTTCGTACTCTTTTGACACATGCAATAATCCCAGCCCCGGTTGTCCTAACAGTCCTTTATGCGCGGAAGCGCACCAGAAAGAAATGCCCGGATGGATGAGATGCTGTTTTTCCAGACCCGCAGTTTGAGCCGCATCAATAAGAAGTGGAGTGCGAGCCACATGACAGCTGGCGGCTACCGAGCCGATATCAATTGCTTCGCCGGTTACGTTGCTGGCGTGCACAGTTGCTACAAGGCTCGGACGTACCTCGTTAAGCAAACGACGCAGTTCTGCCACTGAAAAAATTTTGCCCGCCTCATATGTAATCTTGACTATCTGCAGATCAAGCTCTCTGGATAAACGGGTCAGTGGTCGCATCAATGCATTGTGCTCGAGAGAAGAAACAAGCACCGCATCTCCGCGCTTGAGAGGGGTATGACCGGTGATAGGGTTGGGCTTCGTCAGTCCATGCAGCACCATATTTATCGAGTACGTGCATCCCGGAGTAAAAATCAGCCGCTCGGATTCTCGTACTTTTAGAAATTTAGCGACCTTATCTCTTACTTCAAATATCTGGCGCGCCGAATTGAGCGCCAGCTTGTGACCGCCGCGTCCGGGATTTCCTGCCTGGCGGAAATATTGGTCGGCTGCGTTATAGACGCCGTCCGGCTTGGGATAGCTGGTGGCGGCATTATCCATATAAATGAGCTGCGGGCTGGCGCCTTCTGGGTTCATTCTCAACAAAGCAAGGTGCAGAACTGCCATGCTAGCATTTCTAAATTCATCCATTACTTCTGCTTGGAAGAATCGAGCAAAAGAAGAATTGACAAGCGAGGCAAGCATGCCAGATCCAAGCAGGCAATCTCAACGCTTCAAAGTTGAGAAGTTGACTCCCGCAAAGGCCAGCGCATTGACAATTGTCCTTCTCGCTTGCCTGGTGTCCGGCTGCGCCCTGGGCGGCGATGATAAAAACAACTGGCTGGGCGCTTTTGCAGCGATGACAGGCGGGCCGTCTCTTGATCAGATAGTTGAAAAACTAAATAGCGAGACGACTCAGAGCACTCGCGACAAACTGAAGGAATTGCTGGAGCACCCCGGAGTCAGCCAGACAACGAAGCAAGAAGCCAGCTACGTACTGGGAAGGCTGCTGAAGAAAGACTGGAGCCCGGTGGCAATCAACGGGCAAGCCGACGAGACTTACGCGACAATGGTGGCTTCGTTCAAGAATGCAGCCAAATATGCGCCTCTCAGCCAGCGAGCCAGCAAACATCTTCTGGATATTGCCACAAAAGCGGCTGATGATGCCCAGATTCGCGAATGCCTGAAAGTCTTGAAATTGCAGGCAAAATCACCGGAGGATAAAGCTTACGCAGATTATACGCTTGGCCAGACGGTGCTCAAGGCAGGAGAGTACGATGCGGCAATGGGGCTCTTCCAGCTGGTCAAGCAAGAAGCACCCACAAGCAAGTATTCATATGGGTCCTCCTACTACATTGCTGATCTGATTTTGAAGTCCACCCCGGCGCCGAGTGCAGAAACTGCAGATCAGGCCATTTCGCTTTTCAAAGACTATTTGAAGAATGCGCCCGATGGCAGATTTGCCCCGGAGATCGCGGGACGATTAGAAACAATGGCCGCCCAAGGCATCATTCAATTGGGCCCTGCCGATTACGATGTTCTTGCCCGCACTTACTACAATTTCGGCAACTGGACCGGGGCACTGAAAGCCTGGGATCGAACTGACTCGAGCAAGAATCTATTTCTTAGAGCCATTGCTCTCAGTCATGTCAATCGCCATGACGAAGCACGTGCCACTCTTATTCAAGCTATAAAGAACGACCCGAAGAGTCGCTCTTATTCAGCAGCCGGAGCGCTGCTCAGCAACCCGCTCACCAAAGCGCAGGCATCTGATTTGTGGAAAGCTTGCCTGGCTGCAGGTCCTGTTCATGCCGATGCCGCGCTCTGGAATATCGGTATCAGAGCCACCGGTGATGAGGGTCTGAGCTATTTCCGCGAAATAATAAAACGTTTCCCGACTTCCGAATTTGCAGCAGAGTCCTCATGGTGGCTGTTTTGGCACGAAGCAAAATCGGGCGACAAGAAACGCTATCCAGCAGCAATACAAATAGCGACGCAAGCGGCACGCCAGTATCCCGAAACCCGTCAAGCCGCCCGCATGCTTTTCTGGATCGGCAAATTGCAGGAGCGCCTCGCCCAGAAAGGCATGGCAATCAACGCTTATACAGCCGCTTACGAACGTTTTCCCAGCAATTATTACGGCTACCGAGCCCGCCACAGGCTGGCGGCTCTCAAACCGGGAGGACATGATGCCGGCTGGTCGACAAAAATAGGACGCCAGCATCCTCAACCGGACTGGACCTGGCCCGAGCCTCAATTACCGGCTCAGAAAGCCGGCTCTGATAATGCATTCGATTCCACCTTCAATGCACTTTTCCGGCTCAATCAGTGGGATGAATGTGTTGAACTTCTGCCGGCCTCCGCGCCCAGGACATTGAAATCGGCACTGCTTGCCAAAATGGGTTTAAACCTCGAGGCAATTGGCGCGGCCAGCAGAATTGCCGATGGCAAGCCGATCAAGAACGAAATCTGGCAGGAGTCATACCCTCTCGAATTTGGAAGATACGTCGCAGAAAACGCTTCCTTGCGAGGCGTGGACCCACTGCTGGTGCATGCTCTGATCAGAGAAGAATCAAGGTACAAACCGACTGCCGTGTCGAGATCCCACGCCCTGGGCTTGATGCAGTTGTTGGTCGGCACCGCATATGGTTCAGCCAAGAAAGTAGGCATAACACTTTCCGGTGAAAGCGACATCACCCGCCCCGAAGTGAATATAAAGCTCGGCACCTACTATCTCTCCTACGCGATTCAGCGTTTTGGAGGCAATGCCATGCTGGGAGTGGCCAGCTACAACGGTGGACCGGGAGCGGTGGGGGGATGGATGAAACGGCACACGTCAGGCGACTTCGACTTGTTCGTGGAGAATATCCCTTTTCGCGAGACGCGCGACTACGTGCGCAAAGTTTTCGGCAGTTACTGGACCTACCAGCAGCTCTACGGCAAATAAAGCCGACATAGCACCGAAAGCTTGAAGAAAGCAAAGTGCAAACAAAAAGGCGATGCAGAGCACCGCCTCACAAGACAATTTTTGCTACCACCGCTAACTACATGCTATTCAGCAAGTGCAGGTTTTTCGTGCGAAGCTTCTTTCTTCTCGCCCAATCCAAGCATCTTCAGGAGGGCGTTTGCACGCGGAGAGGATTGCTCTTCCGACTGCTCTGGCTTCGACACCGGAACTTTGTAGCCGCAAGTGGGGCAAATGTGCTTGTTCGCCTGAATTCTAAATTGACAACGAGAACACAAGTAATAAAGCATTTTTGCAGACCCCTTTCTCTAATTCGAGTATAACAGAGTAAATTTAGGCGAAACGGCTGATCCGGGTTGGGTCTTTAGTCTTTCCCCATTTTTTACTTCCCTCTTACCTAACACTTAGAAACGTTTTTTTAGGGGTACAAAGTCCGGTTTTACACAAAGACAACAAAACTGTCAAAATGCGCACCATACTGACCTTCTCCACTTTGCATCAAGTCCTTGCCGCCGAGAAAATTCTGAGAAATTTCGAGGCGACCAAAACATCCGTTCGACCGACACCGACTCCGCCCGGATTAGGTTCTGCAATTTGCGGC
The DNA here is from genome assembly GCA_964493595.1 of uncultured Candidatus Obscuribacterales bacterium. Taxonomy (GTDB): domain Bacteria; phylum Cyanobacteriota; class Vampirovibrionia; order Obscuribacterales; family Obscuribacteraceae; genus QKMZ01. The sequence goes on from CAZBOX010000098.1 coordinate 15,449, forward strand.
ATGTCTCTCGAGATTCTAGAGAAAGCCAATCAGCAAGCAGTGCTCGATTGTTTATCCCGGGACGGCTTGAATCCAATCGGCGTCTTCGATGTTTGAGCGGCACTGCTCAGCACCACATCCGGTACCAGAGCAAGGGCGACAATCACAGCCAAAAATATCGAAAAAATTGCACTCATGCCGAAGCTCACCTCCAAAGATTAGACACTAGCGCACGAGAGCTAGCCGAGTTATCTGGAGAATTAACCGCGTCACCCGACCGGCAAAACTCGAAGAGCGTCAGAAGCCAGACCCGACGAGTTTGATCTCGCGCACCGGTGCCGCCGAAGAACAAGATAAGGGCTAGCTGTTAAGGCTTGCAACAACATGTAAAGAGGACGACTTTACATGACTTTATAGGCTTTCTGCTCAGAGCTTTAGTACCACAAGAGTATCTCTCAATTTTCCCCCATCAAAAGACGTTCAGATCAAAGCAAAACGGTAATTCCTCCATCTAATCCAAGAGAGATGAACGGCACCCAGTGTCGTTCGGAGGATGCCGAATATGGGCGGATCGCATAGCGCAAACTCACATGAGCGGCGCGGTGCAAGGAGGAAATCGAGGCGGTAATTCCGGTTGCCTCCGGATGTTGCCGAAGTAGAAACCGTCCTAGCGATTCAACCCCCGAGTGGAGATCGCAAAGACATGTATATAGGAGCTATGTCATGACCAAATCTGTCGAATTGGTCTTTGGCGCCGGCGGCGTCAAGGGCTACTTCCACATCGGTCTGCTCAAAGCTGTAGAGGAGCTCGGCATCGAGGTCAGCAAAGTGACGGGCGTGAGTGTAGGCGCGATCATCGCGTCCTTCTACACGAACGGCATGACGGCGGATCAGATCCTGAAACTCTTCCTGGAGGCTCACGAAAAATCAGGCAATCCGCTTCTTCTGGCCAGCGCCGTCACGGTGCCGGACATGAAGAGCTTCCTGGTGGGAATGAGCTTTCTGAGCCTCGAGAAGCCGTGGGAAGAAACCGTTGAGCGTCTTGGTTTGACGCCCAACGAGCGCTTGCGCATCCTGGCTTGCGACGCGCGCTCGAAGAAGTCCGTGCTGTTTCAGGGCACCGACTACAAGCTGCACACGGCCCTCAGCGCTTCCGGAGCACTGCCGGGAGTTTTCCTGCCGGTGCTCTTGGACGACAAGCTGCTCATCGACGGCGCGGCATATCACCGCAACCCCGATGAGTTCTGCGAGACGACCGCCATCATCTCGGCGCTCGGCTTCGCCAAGCGGCTCAGCCTCGAGCTGCAAGACCCCATCTCTGCCTACTTCCAGTGGCGCGAGGTCTACCTGCCGGTGGTGCATCAGCCCACCAAGGTGGACAAAGAGCGCCACATTGTCGTCGAGCACCAGGCTGACGACATCTGCGGACTCGCGTTCAATCTGAGCCCGAAGCGCTGCATGTGGATGTACGAGCAGGGGTACCAGCACGGCATGCAGGTACTGCGCCAGGCGATCGCCGACGGCAAGCTGGAAAGCGATATCGAAAGCACGGCGCCTGCAAACTAACACGAAGGAGACGAAGAAGAATGAAGTCGCTACAACTACAAAAACGCATCCTCTCCTTCGCCCATCGTGACGGTGTCGCTGAGCCGCAGAGCGAGTTGACGAAACTGGTCGACACGCTCGGGCTCAGCATTCCGTCCCACGTTCTGAGAGATTCGCCGCCTCAGTTCGTGGCGCTGCAAATCGCCCTTGTCGGTGCAGAGAAAGTCGAGAGGCATCTCGACAAGCTCGATGCCGAAAGTGCGATCAAGGAAGACATTCAGCCGGCTTGCTAAGTCGGCTGCACGCGAAAGTACGACCCGGATGCAGGTGTATCCGGTTCGTCGGACTGAGTCTTCGTCATGAAAGGGAACACAATGGTTCGTGTTGACACACTCCTGCTCGCCAAATACGGCATCTTTCAGCCAGTGCGCCGCGAAGGTCCGCTGGCGATGACCATCCTTCATCCGCTCGACTCCCTGACTCGGGAGGACCGGACCGACCTGATGGAATTCGCCCAGGCTTGCGTCGCCGAGCATGGACTCGGTGACTTCGGGCCGCGCTTCAACTTCGACATGCAGACCGCTGCGCCTGTCGATGGCGATGAAGAAGCCGACGGCTACGACGAATGGGATGAAGGAGTGATTCAGGACGAGGCGTAACGGCCTCGTGAAAGGAGATCCAATGCCCAACACGTTCGCCGGCAGACTCGGATTCATCGCCGTGATTCTGCTGGTACTTCTGCTCGCGGCCCAGTAAAAGCGCGGGCAAAACAGAAACCGTGCATGCTGCGCGCTCTGCGTGCAGCATGCCAACTTGAGAGAGTGAAAATCATGCTCATCAGCCTGATCATCTACGCCGTCGCGATAGCGGTGGCGCTGCGCTTCGGCGCACCCTGGCTCACGTCGGGCAGCGTTGCATACGCCGCCAGCGACAGCAAGCCTTTCGTCTGGCGGACGCTCGCCGTCGTCGCCATCACCGTTGTCTATGCGGTGCTGAGCATCGCCCTCAATGTCGGCGCGCAGTTCTATGCCATGGGCCTCATCGCCGTCCTCGGCAAGGGGGTGGCCACCGGCATCGTCTACGAGCTCGGCTTCATGGCTGCCGACATTCTCATCCTGGCACTGTCCATCCTGGGCGTGTCCAAGGTGATGAAGAAGTCGCTGACGGCCAAGACATTCGGTGCCACGGTCAGCGCTTCGCTGATCATCACCGTCCTGGCCATCATCGGACAGATCGGCGCCGGCATTATCACCTACAACCTGGCTCACTAAGCCGCTCGACAATGGCATGCCCGTCAAGAAAAAGGGACGGGCCTGTCATCTCTTGTCCCACAACCCAGCGCACCGCATGCAATCACGCGGTGCGCATACGCGAGGAAAACACATGAACGCCAACGCCAAGCCCGTCCTCTCCGTCGACGACATGAAGACGCGTGTCGCCGCCTGCCTGGCCTCGATGCAATCGATCGAGAGCCGCCTCGAGAACGGTGTCAGCGCCGGTCCCGCCTCCGCTCAAGCCGCTCGCCTGGTCGGCTTCGGCATCGCCAAGCAGGCGGCCACGCTCTACAAGGCGGTCGCCGACACGACCGACTACCTGAGCGCACCGAAGCCGCCGGCCAAGGCGGAAAACGCGGAGCCGGGCGAGTCCAAGGAACCGCTGGAAAAGGTGGTCGAAATCGCCGGGCAGATCGGCGACAAGAGCATCTCGGAAATCCAGGGCGCTCTCGCCGAAGTGGCCGAGGAAATCCTCAACAGCGTCATGTCGCAGATGGGCGTCGAGAAGGAGGCCGTCGTCCCCTTCCTGTATGACACCAACGCGTACATGCTGCAGGTCGTCGAAGACATGCTGGCGACGGCGACCGCCAAGCTCGATGAAGCCGACGCTCTGACCGCGGCGAACTAACGCGGCGCCAGACGCAACGGTGCTGAAATAAGCAGCCCTGGAGCGGCATGAATGAACCTATTCTTGCCGCTCCAGTGGTCTTTCAAAATTTTCAGGCATCATTTTTTTCAAAGCACTTCCTAACTTTTATAGTATTACATGCGAGAGTAATTTTATTTCCAAAAGAAGAATACGGGAAGACGGTGTGACCGCCTCCCCGTACCTTCAAGTCAACCTGCG